>DAISKM010000507.1:0-3182 GCA_036820945.1 Pseudolabrys sp. | reverse complement strand
AAGGGTTTCCTGGGCCTTGGGATCGATGTTTCCCTGCCTGACCAGACAGCGAAAAGTGGCCTGGATATGGGCGCTCGGACAGCCGAAGCGGTCGTAAAGATCGAGATGGCGGAAGGCGGTATCGAGGTCGTCACGCCAGAGCAGGTTAACCACCCGGCGGCCCAGCCAGACGCATTCGGGATTGCCGGCCGGGCCAGTCAGGACGCGGGTCGCCTCGGCGATCTCGTCTATCTTTTTCTGGGTTTCCTTGGCCGCGTCGGCGGCCGGTTTTTGTGGCTCCGGAGGCTTGCCATTGCCGCTTTGGGCGAAGGCAGGAGGAACGACAAGACAAGCGCCGGCTACGCAACACAACACGGCGACCAACTGACGCAACTTGAGAGAAACCGGCATTGTCCCCGTCGACTGTTCGTTTTTAGCTTAACCCTCTTCCCTAGGCTGCTTTTTGTGCGACCCGATTGGGACGCTAATACGGCGGTGATTTACCTTGTAAATCGGCGACCTCGATCGGGCGGCCCTTAACTGTAATTGTAACGTCAGACTTGGCCTCAACCTGCGTACTTTGTCTAGCTTAACTGCATTTCGTCCTTAAGACAGGCGCGCTTGGCAGGAGCGGGCTTGCACGATAAGCGGTTGCGCAAGGACTGGCGTCCCGATTGGATTTTGAATGCGTTTCGCCTTCGCCTGCCTGGCGCTGACGGCGGCTGCCATAGCCGGTTTCTGGACCTGGCTTGGCAGCCCGGCCCTTCTGATGCCATCCCAGCTCGGCCGCGGGGAAAAGCTCTACTGCGTGTCTTACACCCCGTTTCGCGCTGCACAGACGCCGCTGGACCCTGCCACGATGATCCCGGCCGGCCAAATCGAGGACGATCTCGCTCGCCTCGCTCAGGTCACTGACTGCATACGCACTTACTCGGTGGATTTCGGGCTCGACCAGATTGCCGGGATTGCCGCCAAGCACAGGCTCAAGGTGATGCAAGGCTTGTGGCTGTCGAGCAATCCGGCCAAAAGCCGGTATCAGATTGAAACGGCCGTCGCCCTCGCCAATAAATATCCTGACACCATCCGGTCCGTCGTAGTCGGCAACGAGGTGCTGCTGCGGGGCGAAATGACCGCGACGGAGCTCGCTAACACCATCCGCGCCGTCAAGGCACGCGTGCGCGTGCCGGTAACTTATGCGGACGTATGGGAATTCTGGCTGCGTAACCGCGATGTGGCAAATGCTGTCGAATTCATCACGATCCATATCTTGCCTTATTGGGAGGACTTCCCGATCGCCGCGCGGGATGCGGTGCCGCATGTCGAGGCGATTCGCCGCCAGGTCGCGACTGCTTTTCCCGGTCGGGAGATCCTGATTGGCGAAGTCGGCTGGCCGAGCGCCGGCCGCATGCGCGAAGGGGCGCTTCCGTCTCCGGCCAACCAGGCAAGAGTCATTCGCGACGTCCTTGCATTGAGCAAGCGCGAGAACTTCAACGTCAACATCATCGAGGCATTCGATCAACCCTGGAAGCGTGCTCTTGAAGGAACGGTGGGAGGCCATTGGGGACTGTTCGATGCCGCTACACGCGCGCCGAAGTTCGCCGGCGCACAGGCCGTATCCAACCATCCGCTCTGGCTCTGGCAGGGCATCGGAGGAATCGTATTCGCCTGCATTGTTTTTGCCGCGGCAATCAGCGTTCGCACCAAAGATACTCCGCAATTGTTCTGGCTTGCGGTCGGTGCGAATGCCTTCGTCGGCGGCGCGCTGGTCGGATGGACAATTGAAAATGTCCCGCTCGAAAGTCTCGGCATTGGCGGCTGGTCCCGCTCGCTCGCCCTCGCGGCAGTGGCGATCGCGGCTCCCATTGTGTTGAGCGTGGCCACCATGTGCAGCACCCCTGTGCCGGCTTTCTTCCGAATGTTGGGGCCCAAGGAATGTCGCATGCAGAACCCGCTTGCCTTATCGGCCAGCGTCATTCTTGCCGTGACGATGCTCCTCGCTTTGGTGGTCGCTCTCGCGCTTGTGTTCGATCCACGATACCGCGACTTCCCATTTGCTCCGTTGACAGCGGCGGTCGTGCCCTTCCTCATGCATCACGTCATAGTCGGTCGGCCAAAGGGGACACGCCCAGCCGCTGAAACCGCTGGAGCTGCCGTTCTCGCCCTGTCCGTGAGCTACATTTTGTTCAATGAGGGCTTCGCCAACTGGCAATCGCTGTGGCTTTGCACGACGCTGGCGGTGCTCTCGTTCAATCTGGCTCGGGCGCGCGACGTGCAAGGCTGAGGATCAACAAACCGACGGCGAGCGAAGATAGCCCGACATTATACAATACAACGCCACAACACGCGGCCGCGAGCGCGGCGGCAAACAGTACGAGCGTCGGTCGCAAAAGGTTTATCGTGGCGACGATCAGCGCGAACCAGCCAAAGACCGAATAAGTGAACAGCACGATTGTGACCTGGCGCGTAAGGCACAGCCATGTATTCAATCCCGCCTGACAGGCTAAACCGACGCTCGACTGTTCAACCGCAAGATAGCGCATGTAGAGCGCGTACCCGATCGAGCAAAAGCCGACGATCAGCAACCAGTTGGTTTCCCGCGCACTGGGCAAAAATAATTTCATGCGTTTCAGTATGCCGCGGCGTCTATCCGACGACAATCATTGCGGCAGGATCGGATCGCCGTCGAATTTGACCGCGCGGCACGTCGTACGAGCCGCCGTAAAATTAGCGCACAAGCCAGATGCCGCGGCGCTGTTTGGCAGCGGGCCGACGACCAGCCGATAGCCGGTTGCGCCCGGGCGTTGGTCGCGCGCGGCGAGCGGATGCATGCCGCTCAGCAGCGGCCCGAAATTGGCCTTAACCAACGTCCAGCGTTGTCGCACCGCCTCCACGCTGGCGCCGGTGCCAAGCTCCAACCCAAATTCGTTCTGGTTCGCAGGTTGTGCCGCGGGATCATTTGTGGCCGTGCTCGCGACGCGCGTCGGTGGCAGCGGGGTCGGCTGCGGCGGGGGCGTGTCTGCGTTTGCCGGCCGCGTAATTGCAATTGTTGTCACCGGCGTGGCGGTGACACCGCATTTTTTTCCGCGGAATCCGATGGCACAAGCGGCGCGCTGCCTGGTCGGCTTGGAGCCGAAGGGGCATTGGCCGCAAGCGCTGCCGCGGTCGCCGCACCTGGACCTGCGCTCGATCCCGACGCGCCTTCT
>DAISKM010000506.1:0-3182 GCA_036820945.1 Pseudolabrys sp. | reverse complement strand
TAACTATACTTTCGCGGATTCGCTCATTCTCGTTTCGATCCTGCTTCTTGGTGGCATCGGGAATCCGTGGGGCCTGCTGGTAGCGACAGTCATCGTCGTGGTCGTGCCCGAGAAGCTGCAAACCATCCAGGAATATCGCTTTCTACTCTATGCGTTGATGGTCATCGCTGTATTGCTGTTCCGGCCGGAAGGACTCCTGCCAAGGCCCGTGCGCCGCTATTTCCCCGGGTGGCGACCATGACCGCATTGCTCGAAGCGCATGGCTTGTCCAAGCATTTCGGTGGCGTCCTCGCGCTTGACGGCCTCGACCTGACGGTGACCCCGAACGAAATTCTCGGGCTGATCGGTCCGAACGGCTCCGGCAAAACCACATTCTTCAATGTCATCACCGGCATCTACCGGGCCGATGGCGGGCAGGTCAGGTTCGACGGAGCCAACATGACAAATGCGAGTAGCCGGGCGGTTTACCTCGCCGGCATGTCGCGAACTTTTCAGCGCTCCCGTTTGTCACTGCCGCTTTCGATCTTCGACAACATTATGATCGGAAATCACAAGCGCCTCAATCAGGGACTTTGGTTCAATCTGGTGGCGCGACGCGCTTTCAAGCACGAGTTCGAGGAAAGCTATGCAGCGGCGCGCGCGCTCGTCGAGGTTTTCGAGCCAGAGCTGGCTGATCGCATGTTCGAGCCGGTCGCGGGCCTGCCCATGATTGATCACCGCCGCATCGAGATCTGCCGCGCCCTCATCAGCTCGCCCAAGCTGCTGCTGCTCGACGAGCCTTCGGCCGGCATGACGCACGACGAAACCGCGGAGTTGATGAACGACATCCTGCTCGTCCGCGCGCGCAATCAGAACCTCACGATCATCATTGTCGAACATGAAATGGGCGTGATCGAGCGCATCACCAACAGATGCATCGTTCTCAATTTCGGCCGCAAGATTGCCGAAGGTCCCTACCGCGCCGTTGCGGCCAATCCGCAGGTGCAGGAAGCCTATCTCGGAGCGGCATGATGAGCGGCATGCTCGAGATCGAGAACGTATACACGGCCTATGACAAGGCCGATGTGCTGCAGGGCGTATCCCTCAAGGTCGAGGCGGGCAGCATCACCTGTCTGCTTGGTTCCAACGGCTCTGGCAAGACAACCCTGGTGCGCTCGATCCTCGGATTGACGCCTCCGCGAGCGGGCCGCATCATGTTCAACGCCACCGACATCACGCACCTGCCGACGCACAGGATCATCGCAGCCGGCATTGCCTGCATTCCCGAGGGGCGCAAGGTTTTTCCCAAGCTGACGGTGGAGGAGAACCTTCGGGTCGGTGGCTACCAGGAGCGCTCGGAAAAGGTTACCTCAACGCGTCTGGCCGAGATCCTGCAGGTTTTCCCACGCCTCGCCGAGCGGCGCACCCAGCTTGCCGGAACGATGTCCGGCGGAGAGCAAGCGATGGTCTCGATCGGCCGCGGCCTGATGTGCGCACCAAAGCTGCTGCTGATCGATGAGCCCTCGCTGGGGCTCTCACCGCGCCTGGTGAAGGAGAATTTCAATATCATTCGCCGCATCAACGAGCGGGGAATCACTGTGCTCCTGGTTGAGCAGAACGTGCACCAGACACTCGCCATTTCGCACCATGGCTTCGTGCTCTCGAAAGGTCGCGTGGCGGCAACTGGCACACCGGCGGAGCTTGCATCGCGACAGGACGTGCGGGAAGCATACTTTGGGTGAGCCATGCAGACCTCAGTCGAACTGACCCAGGATCTCGTCCGTTTTAGGACCATCAATCCTCCCGGGGACGAGCGCGCTTGCGCCGAGCGCCTGGCGTCCCTGCTTGAGGACGCGGGATTTGCTGTGGACACCCTGCCTTTTGGAAATGGGCGGGCACAACTGGTCGCACGCATCGGCGGCGCCACCGGCAGGCTGCCGCTCGGCTTCACCGGGCATCTCGATACGGTGCCGCTCGGCGCACGGCCTTGGTCGGTCGACCCGTTTGCGGCCGAGATCCTTGACGGCAAACTTTATGGGCGCGGCTCATCCGACATGAAAAGCGGCGTGGCGGCGTTCGTAGCCGCATGCGTCGCATTGGCTGACAAACTGGCGGGCACGGCCGGGGTGGTCCTGCTCATTACCGCCGGCGAGGAAACAGGCTGCACGGGCGCCGCGGACCTGGCTCGAACCATGACGCCCCTTCCTCAGGTCGGCGCACTTGTCGTGGCCGAGCCAACCGGCAACCATGCGCTGGTCGGTCACAAGGGGGCGCTGTGGCTTGAGGCGGTCACGACCGGTGTCACCGCCCACGGCTCAATGCCTGAAAAAGGCGTCAATGCGGTTCACAAGGCGGCGCGCGCCGTCACAGCCTTGCAGGATTTCGATTTCAATTTCGCGCGGCACGATGTTCTTGGCGGACCAACTCTCAACGTCGGTACGATTCAGGGAGGGCTCAACATCAATTCGGTGCCGGACCGCGCCGCGATCGGCATCGACATCCGCACGATCCCGGGACAAAGCCACGCAAAAATTCGTGACCAACTGGCCAGCTATCTTGGAGATGAAGTCGCATTGAGCACGCTTCTCGATGCGGAAAGTGTCTGGACCAGCCCGGACGATCCATGGATCGGCGAGGTCTTCCGCATTGCGCGCGATGTCGCGGGCTTCGGCGAGGAGATTGCTGCGGCGCCGTATTTTACCGATGCCTCGGTTTTGACGCCTGCGATCGGGTCACCGCCAACTGCGGTCATTGGACCGGGCGAATTGGCGCTTGCTCATCAGATGGATGAATTTTGCTTTGTGGCGCGGATCGAGGAGGCGACTGAGATTTATTCCCGAATGATACGGAATTGGTGCGGGATCTAAAAAACTTCAGCGTTCATTCCCGCCCCCGCCTTCGCGGGGGCAGGCTCCAGCAGAAAGCCAGTCAGCGATTGCTGAAATTGGAAGTTTTTTTCCTTCTTGCGTCTCCGCTTTTGCGGGCAGCAAGCGGTCGCGACTACTCCGCTGCGATCCGCACTTCAGGTGCAGCCGCCTTGATATCCGGCGTGACGTGCGGTTCGAACTTGGCGAAGTTCTTCTGGAACATGTTGACCAGGTCTCGCGCCGTCCGGTCGAACTCGGCCTTGTCTTTCCAGGTCTTGAACGGGCTGAGCAGATGCGGCTCGAGGCCCGGCACGGAGGTGGGCACCGAGAAGCCGA
>DAISKM010000505.1:0-3191 GCA_036820945.1 Pseudolabrys sp. | reverse complement strand
ATGATAGTTGTTCGGCGCTTTGGGCAGTGATGCGAGATAGGCCGCTTCGGGAACAGCGAGCTCGTTGACCGCCTTGTCGAAATAAACAAGCGATGCCGCGGCAATGCCATACGCGCCAAGCCCCAGGTAGATTTCGTTCAAGTAAAGCTCGAGAATCTTCTCCTTGCTGTAGGTCCGCTCGATCTTGAGGGCGAGCAACGCCTCCTTGACCTTGCGCGACATCGAAAGCTCGTTGGACAGCAAGAAGTTCTTGGCGACTTGTTGCGTAATAGTCGAAGCGCCTTGAGGGCGGCGGCTCGATCCGTAGTTCTGCAGGTAGACGATGCCGGCGCGCGCAATGCCCGTGAAATCAAGGCCGCCATGCTCGTAGAAGTTCTTGTCCTCGGCGGCGAGGAAGGCGTTGATGATAAGCTTGGGAACGGCCTGGATCGGGATATAGAGCCGCCGCTCGCGGGCATACTCGGCCACCAGCGAACCGTCCCCCGCATGCACGCGCGTCATGACCGGGGGTTCATAGTCCTGCAGTTGAGAATAATCCGGAAGGTCCTTGGAAAAGTGCCAAAGCAGTCCGGCGGCCGCGGCAACGCCGACCACAAAGAGGATCGTTCCTGCAGCAAACAGGAAGCCGATGAAGCGCAGAACCAATTTCATGGTCGAATGGTCCCCTCTCGCGCCCATTTGCAGGCTCCGGGCGCCGTCCTGGAGAGCCCCACGATTTGCAGCCAGTCTATTACAGTGAGGCCATCCCCGCCATGACGAAGCCCACCGGCCGCAGAATGCTGTGGTTGCCCGGTTTTATGTTGAAACTGAGGCCGGAAGCCCATGTCAGTTGCGCCTCCCACCGGAAGCTACACGGGGGGTAAAAAAGTTGTCGACGGCTTGTGCCAAGGCCTGGGCCGTTTTGGCTCGCCAGCTTGCCGACGTGAGCTGCTTGAGATCGTCCTTGGTCGACATGTATCCAAGCTCGACCAACACCGACGGCACATCGGGTGCCAAAAGCACCTTGAAGCCTGCGGACTTGAGCGGATGTTTATGCAGCCGCGCCGCCGTCTTGAGTTCGTCAACCACCGTGCGGGCAAATTGCATCGAGAACGTCTTGGTCTCCCGTTGCGCGAGATCGACCAGAATGTTCGCAACGTCGTCAGGCTCGGAGGTGAGGTCCACTCCGGCAATAACGTCGGCCTTGTTTTCCGTTTCGGCGAGTCGGGCCGCCTCGGCGTCCGACGCGTTCTCGGAAAGCGTGTAGACCGTTGCACCCTCGGCCTGGCCTTCGCGGCGCGGCAAAGCGTCGGCGTGCAACGAAATAAAAAGTTCGGCGCTGCGCGATCGCGCAAACCGCACCCGTTCTCCGAGCGGAATGAAAATGTCTTCCGAACGCGTCATCGCGACGCGAAACTTGCCGCTACTTTCCAGCTTCTCGCGCAATGTCTGTGCGAAGGCGAGCACGACATCTTTTTCGAGTTCTCCGCCTGATCCCCTTGTTCCGTTGTCGATGCCGCCATGGCCAGGGTCGAGCACGATGAGCGGACGAGCGTCTCCGTCGGGTTTCGGCGGCGGCGGCTCGCTTGGCTTGACCGACGCGCTCTGAGCGGCGGGACGGTTTCCCAGTGCCAGGGATCGCATGAAGCTGGCGCGGTCCGTCGCAACAAGATCGAGGACCAGCCTTGCCGGCTGGCCTTCTGCCGCATCGAGCACAAAGGCTTTGTCGAGACGTACTGGTCCCTTGGCATCGAGCACGATGCGTGAGCCGCCTTGCATGATTAGGCCAAAACGAAATGCCTTCACCAGACCGCGGCCTTGCTCACCGGTTTTGGCAGGCAACTTGAAGCTCGTCTGGGGCAGATCGACCACCACCCGATAGGGATCCGCGAGCGTGAAGACAACAAGATCGACCTTTCGATTCAAGTCGACCACGAAGCGGGTCTGCTTGTCGTCTCCGCCGATGCGTACGTCGGTGGCCACCGTGGGCGACTCACCCTGCGCCGCCAGCGCGCGTGAGATCGCGACGGTCTCGACGCCGCCGAGACCTGCCTGACAGAGCGTTACGCCGATCAGCGCCTTCGATATTGCAAGCGCGCGGGGTGTCACGAATCCCGACCCTTTTGAGAGCCTTTTTAACCCATTAGTGCCCGTTTCGGTTAACGGAACTTGATTAAAGGCCTAATCCGTACGCGGGTGTGGCTCTACTGCAAAGGCTCCCTTGCCAGCAATGGCTGAGGGCCGTATGTAGGGTGCGCTGATGGTTAGAGTTCCGGTTGTGCCGCGTTCGGGCCCCGGCCGCTCAGGCCCTTGTACCGCTCCCCCAAGGAGGTGTGCGGACGGCCAAGCGAAACGAGCCGAAACCCTTGTGAAGGACACCCGGATCAGCGCGCGGCCGCAAGGGCCGTTCGCGACCTAGCCGTAAGCGACGAAAAACCTCGGTTCGCGCCTGTGAGGCGCGACCGCAGCGCTACGGGTCGCAAGTTTCATGCTGCTACGAATGCAGCAAAAGTATTTGGAAGTGGAACGCCCACGTGCCGCCATAATGGCGGGTCGTGCCGGCGTGAGCTTCTGCTACGCGCCCCCTCCCTTCAACAACAATCGTGCCGGCTTTCCGCCGTATCGCCTTGCGCTGTCGTCATTGCGCGAGCGCGCGGGGGTTGCTGGCTCAGTGAGATTTTCAAATGGCCGACAAAATGTTGATCGACGCGACACATCCGGAGGAGACCCGGGTCGTCGTGCTCCGCGGCAACCGCGTCGAGGAATTCGATTTCGAGAGCGCCAACCGCAAGCAACTGCGCGGTAACATTTACCTCGCCAAAGTCACGCGTGTTGAGCCGTCACTTCAGGCAGCTTTCGTCGACTATGGCGGCAATCGCCACGGTTTTCTGGCCTTTTCCGAAATCCATCCGGATTATTACCAGATCCCCGTCGCCGATCGGCAAGCGCTGATTGCACAGGAAGAACACGATCATCGCGCAGCCGATGGGGAGGCTGAAAGTGCCGGGCCGAACCACCGTGAGAGCCCGCGCAGCGCTGCGCAGCGTCAAGATACCGATGTCGTGCAGAGCGAGCCCCTCGCTGCTGAGGAATTCTCGGCTGATACAGCCGAAGCGCAACCACCGGAATTCGACGCCGGCGAGCCGTCGCCCGAACATGACAGCGAACACGCCGCACAACCGGAAGAGTCCGCGCCGCCCTCGCCTGAGTTC
>DAISKM010000504.1:0-3199 GCA_036820945.1 Pseudolabrys sp. | reverse complement strand
GTTCTCTCCATGTTTGCGGTCGAAATCCGGCGCGGGCCGCGAGGCGACCCACGGTTCTGCTTTTTGCGCCCTGAGCCCGGGCGGTTTTTTCGGTCTAAAAAACGCTCTCCACGACGGCTTCGGATATTCTCGTTGTCTTTGGGTTTCCGAAGTCTGGGTCAGCCATAAGCGCCGCATGTCACCGTTCTATAAACGTTTGGTGACAGTCACATGACAGTCTAAATGGTTGGGATTGTTGTGGATCTGCTCGATACGCCGGCTTCGCCCGTGCGCAAGGGCAAGTGCATGGTAAATGTGGCTCCTTCGCCTAGCGTGCTCTCGATTGTCAGCCGCCCGGTATGTCGATTGAGCACATGTTTAACGAGCGCCAGTCCCAATCCTGTGCCGCCTTGCGATCGGCTGTCGGCCACGTCCACGCGGTAAAAGCGTTCTGTAAGACGCGGCAAATGTTCCGAGGGTATGCCTGGTCCGTAGTCACGAACCGCAATGCGCGCTTCGGAACTGCCTGCCCGCGTCTGCCCGCGGCTCGCCGTGACGTCGACCCGCTTGCCACCGGCGCCGTATTTGAGAGCGTTTTCGACCAGATTTTCCAGGGCGCGGATCAGCTCGTCGCGGTCACCTAGCACCATCAGTTCATCCGTCGGCACCGCAACATTGATTTCGACGTTGCGATCGCGGGCGAGCGTTTGCAGACCGTCGACAACCTGCCGCACTATCGGCACCAGATCGACTGGCGTATTCGGCTGCAAGTGGGCGTTAAGCTCAATTCGCGACAGCGACAGCAGATCATCGATCAGACGCGCCATCCGGGTTGCCTGGGCCTGCATGATTCCCAGAAATTTAGAGCGTGCCGTCGCATCATCCTTGGCGGTGCCCTGCAATGTTTCAATGAAACCAAGCAAGGCGGCGAGCGGCGTGCGCAGCTCATGGCTCGCATTGGCAATGAAGTCTGCGCGCATTTGTTCGACCCGGCGCAGCGGGGTGAGATCGTTGAACGTCATCAACAGGAGATCGACGGCGCCTTCCCCGCCGCTTGCGACCCTGACAGGAGTGACGAAAGCCTCGAGCCATCGATCGAGCGGCACGCGTTCGAAGAATTCGACGCGCTGCCGTTCCCGTCGCTTAGCTGCCCGGCGCACGGCATCGACAAGTTCAGGCATGCGCAAGGCGATCAACGCAAGTTCGCCCCGGCTCAAGGCCGGTGCAATCGTTGTCGCTGCCTGGTTGAAAGCAATCACGCGGCCCTCGCGGTCCAGCACGATGGCCGCGAAAGGCAATCCGCCGATCAGTTGCTCTATCAACAGCGCCTGTGGGGCTGCGAGCTTTTGTTCAATTGCACGCGTGGCAGCGGAGTCGCTTATGACTACAGAGTGACCGAGCAGCGCCTGCCACGCTCCGCGCAATCGAGCCGCCAGGCCATTGGCAGGCTGAAATTCGCGACGGTATTGATCTAGAGCCATGTTCAGTCGGCGTCGGTCTTTTCGGGCTCGATCTCGCTGCGGATGGGCGCTGTCACGGACTTGATCAGCTTCGACGCGGCCGGACGAGCACCGCGCAAATTCAGCCATATCTCTCGCACGCCTAGTATAACCAAAGCGATTGCAAACGGCGCGAGATAATAGAGCAATCGAAAGAGCAGCAGACCTGCCAGCACGGATTCCTTGTCAAATTGCCACAGCGCCACGAGCATGGCCGCATCGAAGACGCCAAGGCCTCCCGGCGCATGACTGGCAAATCCGAGCAGCGTCGCCGATACGAAGACCACCGCAATGGTTACAAAGTCGATATTCGGGTCCCCCGGCAACAACATGTACATGGCGAGCGAACAGAAGCCGAGATCAAGAATCCCGATGAAAATCTGGAGCAGCGTCGACGGTCCGCTTGGCAAGCGAACCTTCCATTCGCCCTGCCCGATCTCGCGCGGCGCGCTCCACACCCAAATGACATAACACACCAGCACCGTGAGCATCGCGATGCCGATCACGCGGTTGAGCCACGCCGGCAACTGGTCGATCGGAACCGCAGCTTCCGGATGATAGGCCACGCCGAGGCCAAGCACGGTGGCATTGCCGAGCCAGAAGGTGAGCCCGGCGATAAAACATATCTTCGCCACTTCGATCGCATCGAGTCCGTAACTTGAGTAGATCCGGTAACGCACAGCGCCGCCGGTGAAGACCGTCGCGCCGACATTGTGGCCGATCGAATAGCTGGTGAAGCCGGTGAGCGCTGCAATACGATAAGGGACTTCGTTACGGCCAATGGTTCGCAAGGCGAACAGGTCATAGAACGTCAGCGTGAAATAGCCGCAAGTCACGAAAAATGCGGCCGCTGCTATGTGATGAGGCTCTGTCGCCTTCAGTGCTGCAATCACTTCATCGACGTCGATGTCGTGCAGCATGTTGTAGAGCACGACAGCCGCCACGCTAATGATGGCCACGCTCAGCAGCACGCCGATCCGATTCCAGCCAATCGTCTTCTGGAAAAAACGCCCCACCGAGCGCAGCCAATTAAGCATCATTCCTCCGGTTTGGCGCCGGCCGTGTGACCATGGACGCCGCGCCCCAGCAAAACGCGCCTTGCCCGACCCCTAGCAGAAGTAGCCCCGGCGGGCGAGTAGAGCCGCCATTCTGGCAATCTGCTACAGTGTCGGAAATAAGGCCCCGACCTTAACGTTTGATAACAACGGCCGTCAGCGAGGCGTCATGAGCGAATCCGACAGCAAATCCGATGCCGCCGTGCCCCGTCGGACTGTTCTCAAGAGCGCCGGACTGGGTGTCGGCGCTGGGATCTTGTCCACTCTGGGGACGGCCTCGCAAGCCGCCGGCGAGCCTGACATCTGGAATCAGGACTATTGGGCAAGGAAAGGCGATGTTCCGCTGTACATGTTTAGAAAACGGCTGGGCGCGCCGGCCGTAGGCGAACCACTACGCCCGGTCCTGTTCCTGGTGCACGGATCCTCAGTCACGTGGCGCATTTTCGATCTCGTTACGCCCGGCCATAGCGAATATTCAATCATGAACGTATTCGCGCGCTGGGGTTTCGATGTCTGGACAATGGACCACGAAAATTACGGCAAGTCGGGCCGCACAAACGGCAATTCCGACGTTGCCAGCGGCGCGCAGGACTTGAAGGCTGCGATGCAGGTCGTCATGCGCGAAACCGGGCAGCAGAAAGCGCATTTCATGGGAGAGTCCTCCGG
>DAISKM010000503.1:0-3207 GCA_036820945.1 Pseudolabrys sp. | reverse complement strand
AGAACAACGCAGCGACGCTTGTAAATGCCGCATTGGTGAAAGCTTATGGGCCTGTATGTATCGAAAGATTCAAACTTCAGCCCAACGTGGATGCGAAATGGGCCGAACTCACAAAAATCGATACGTGGCGCCGCGACGCATACATCAAGGAGAGCGGCTTCGCGACACCTCCAGGCTCGACATCACCAAATCCGGCAGTCGCTGATGCATGTGCAGACGCGCTCAGCAAAATAATCGCCATGCAGCTGCCGGCCGCGAAGTGACGCCCGCATGGTGGGCCGATCCGAAGAGGACTGTCAGATGTGGCTCTATATCCAGACGTGGCTTCCCATACTGTCAATCAGTTTGACGGCCGCAATCTGCTTTGGCGTAGCGTCATTCGTTATGGGACAAGCAAAATCTGGTACTGGGCACTTTTGATGACTCTAGCAGTGGCCCATTTGCAGATTTTGGATGATGTGAGCAATCTTATACAGACGCAGATGCGTGATCGGCTCAGGCTTACGACTACCGGGCGCTTCCCCACTACCCCTCGTTTAGAGCGCCTGGAGGACCCCAATCGACCGCCGTTGGTTGGCGTCTAACTCGTGTGATGTATGTATGCGTATGCGTATAGAGCCCCGTATTGCGGGGCTCTTTCGTTTATGCCTCAGTTGGCGGCCTCAACCTTTCCCGATTACTCCGCACATAACTGACGCGTTTCACTACCTTTTCTAAATCATCTCTTTGGTGGTGCGGCGTCGCTAGGGCCCATTGCGTTGGGCAAGAAGGTTCAGCGCTTTAATTCTCCACCCGCTCTTGTGCTTTACGTCCGGCACCCCAACATAAATGCACAAAGGACTAGCAGTAGCTTGTCCGAGAGTTGCCCAAAAATCGGGGATCTACCGAAGTCTCCGTTTCCTTCAGCGGCAGCACTGGTGCCGTCGGCAGGCAAATAATAGTTCAAATTACTTGAGTTTGGCGCGGGTGCCACCAGCATCTGTGTCTGCACGTCCGCACGCTGCTTGCGGCGCGCGTTTCTCACTAGTCAAAATATTGGAGCACACTTATGAAATTCCGCCCACTACACGATCGTGTTGTTGTCGAGCGCATTGATGCCGATGCCAAGTCCGCTGGCGGCATCCTCATCCCTGACAGCGCCCAGGAAAAGCCGTCGCAAGGCGAGATTGTTGCCGTCGGTCCGGGCGGCCGCGACAAGGCCGGCAAGCTCATTCCGATCGACCTCAAGAAGGGCGATCGCGTGCTGTTTGGCAAATGGTCCGGCACCGAGGTTAAGATTGACGAGCAGGATCTCCTGATCATGAAGGAGTCCGACATTATGGGCGTATTGCAGGAGACGGTAGCCAAGAAGAAGGCCGCTTGAGCGCTCCCATCACCGAACAGGAATTCAAGGAGTAGCAAAATGTCTGCCAAGGAAGTTAGATTCTCAGTCGATGCTCGCGACAGAATGCTGCGCGGGATCGACATTCTCAACAACGCGGTGAAGGTGACGCTCGGCCCGAAGGGTCGCAATGTGGTGCTCGACAAGTCTTATGGAGCACCCCGCATCACCAAAGACGGCGTTACTGTCGCCAAGGAGATCGAGCTCGAAGATAAATTCGAGAACATGGGCGCGCAGATGGTGCGTGAAGTCGCGTCTCGGACCTCGGACCAGGCCGGCGATGGCACCACCACCGCGACCGTTCTCGCCCACGCGATTGTGCGGGAAGGCGCCAAGGCGGTTGCCGCCGGCATGAACCCGATGGACCTGAAGCGCGGCGTTGATCTCGCCGTCGACGCCGTCGTCGAGGACCTGAAGAAAAACTCGAAGAAGGTCACGTCGAACGAAGAGATCGCCCAGGTTGGCGCCATCTCCGCCAACGGCGATGCCGAAATCGGCAAGTTCCTCGCCGATGCCATGAAGAAGGTCGGCAACGAAGGCGTGATCACGGTCGAAGAAGCAAAATCGCTCGAGACCGAACTCGACGTGGTCGAAGGCATGCAGTTCGATCGCGGCTACATCTCACCCTACTTCGTCACCAATGCTGACAAAATGCGGGTCGAGATGGAAAATCCCTACCTTCTCATCTACGAAAAGAAACTATCGGGACTTCAGGAGCTCCTGCCTTTGCTGGAGGCGGTCGTCCAAACCTCCAACCCCCTCGTCATCATAGCCGAGGACGTCGAGGGCGAAGCACTTGCGACCCTCGTGGTCAACAAGTTGCGTGGCGGACTCAAAGTGGCCGCGGTGAAAGCACCCGGCTTCGGCGATCGCCGCAAGGCCATGCTGCAGGACATCGCGGTCCTCACCGGCGGCCAGGCGATCAGTGAAGATCTTGGCATCAAGCTCGATAACGTCACGATCAACATGCTTGGCCGCGCCAAGAAGGTGATGATCGACAAGGAGAACACCACCATCGTGAACGGTGCCGGCAAGAAGGCCGATATCGAGTCCAGAATTGCCCAGATCAAGGCTGAGATCGAGGAGACCACGTCTGACTATGACAAGGAGAAGCTGCAGGAACGGCTGGCCAAGCTCGCGGGCGGCGTCGCTGTGATCCGCGTCGGTGGTGCCACCGAAGTCGAGGTGAGGGAGCGCAAGGATCGCGTCGACGACGCGATGCACGCAACCCGCGCTGCGGTCGAGGAAGGCATCTTGCCGGGGGGCGGTGTCGCCCTACTGCGGTCGGCCGAGGCGCTCAAGCGTCTTCGCCCAGAAAATGAGGACCAGAAGCACGGCATCGACATCGTGCGCAAGGCGATCCAGGCGCCTGCCCGTCAGATCGCGACCAATGCCGGCGCCGATGGTTCGGTGGTTGTCGGCAAGATCATGGACAAGGATCAGTACTCCTACGGTTTCGATGCGCAGGCCGGCGAATACGGCAATCTGGTCGCCAAAGGCATCATCGACCCGACCAAGGTCGTGCGCTCGGCGATCCAGGGTGCGGCGTCGGTTGCCGCTCTGCTGATCACCACCGAGGCCATGGTCGCCGAAGTTCCGAAAAAGAACCAAGGCGCTCCGGCGATGCCGGGCGGCGGCATGGGCGGCATGGACTTCTAATTTTCTATGTTCAGGTAAACAATGCACCGAGCCCAAAAAGCCATGTGGTGGCTGCTGCTGTCGGCCGTGTTCGTCGGCCTGGTGCTTCCGGCGCGCGCGCAGGCACCAGTATCAGGCTGCAACGTCTCTCTCGATCAGGTGCGGCTCACCAACCCGCTGGCGCGTTT
>DAISKM010000502.1:0-3222 GCA_036820945.1 Pseudolabrys sp. | reverse complement strand
GAAGCGCAACGCACCGTCAGAACGATGGTCGAGCTTGGAAACGCGGCCACCCGGATCGGCGAGGTTGTGGGACTCATCCAGGCAATTGCAGGCCAGACCAACCTGCTCGCGCTGAATGCCACCATCGAAGCGGCACGGGCGGGAGAAACCGGCAAACGATTTGCCGTGGTTGCGGCGGAAGTAAAGTCGCTCGCCGCTCAAACCGCGAAAGCGACGGAGGAAATCGCCCAGCAGATCGGTTCAATCCAATCTGCGGCAGGTGATGCCTCGCAGGCCATCGCGCAAGTTGACGTGATCATCCGGGAAATGTCCGCGATTGCCACAACCGTTGCCGCGACCGTTGATCAGCAGAGTTCGGCCGTCGCATCGATCGCGGAAGGCGTCGGCCGGGCATCGGACGAGGCTCGCGTCGGGGCGGAGGCGATGACCCGCGTGGCCGAAGTGACCGGCAGCGCTCGTTCGACGGCGTCGGGCGTCAAGGACCTTGCCGATTCGGTCGCTGTCGAAGCCGAAAGCCTTGAAGCCGAGGTCCGTCAGTTCCTCGACAGCGTGCAGGCGGCTTAATTTGCTTTTTCCCAAAAGGATGAGAAAACGCCGGTAGCAGGCTTGAAAAGCGCAAGCCAATAGACGATTTGAGTGGGTGCCGCCGACGGGAGCATCCATTGCGAGTTCTTAAGCGGTCAATACGAGTTGCAGCCGATGCGTTTCGGCAGTTCAACGACGACGACGGTTGGGCGATCTCGAGCCACATTGCCTTATCCGCACTGATGGCGCTGTTTCCATTTTTGATTGTGGTGACCGCGCTCGCAGGTTTTTTTCTCGGCTCCAAGGAACTGGCGGACGAAGCCGCCCGCATCTTGCTCGAAGCCTGGCCGAACCAGGTTGCCGAGCCGATCGCTCTCGACATCAGGGGCGTGTTGACGTCAACCCGCGGCGACGTGCTCACGCTGGGCGTCCTGTTTGCCCTTTATTTCGCCTCGAGCGGCGTGGAGAGTCTGCGCATTGGCCTCAACCGCGCTTACAACATCAAGGAAATGCGCTCCTGGTGGCTGCTGAGGATTGAATCGATCATCTATGTCCTCGTCGGCGCAGTAGCGATCCTGGCGTTTTCGTTTCTGGTGGTGCTGGCGCCTTTGATACTTACTAAGCTCGTGCACTATGTGCCGGCGCTCGAGCAATTCGGAGACTTGATCACCTTTGCGCGCTACGGCGTGGCAGCTGCGGTCCTTGTGTTTGCATTGACGATCGTCCACCAGTGGCTTCCGGCCGGGCGACGATCTTTCAAGGAGATAGGGCCCGGGATTATCGCGACCTTGCTGCTGTGGCTGATCAGCGGTGCCGTTTTCGGCCGTTATCTCGCCAGCTATGCCTTCGCCTACGTCTCGATGTATGCGGGACTGGCATCGGCCATGGTCGCGCTGGTGTTTCTCTATGTCTGCGCGTCAATTTTTATCTATGGCGGCGAACTAAATTCAGTCATCGCCAAGGCGCGGATTGAGGACCGTTAGCTGCCGGCGGCTTCGAGCGCGTCGTCAAACGTCCGCAGACCGGTGCGCAGAGCATTCACCATCACCGCCATGTTGCCCGGCGGATGCTGGTTCTTCCACATCTTCATGTGCGCGAGCGGGATCTTGTCCCAGGTGAAAACTTCGCTCATGCAAGGATCGATGCGTTGCTCCAGCACGAAACGGTTTGCCATAGATGCCTGCTTGAGGTGCGCGAAATGCGAGCCCTGGATGCGCTTCTGGCGCATCCACACGTAGCGCGCATCGAATGTGAGATTGTAGCCAGTAGTCCCCGCGCAGAAGACGACCATACCGCCGCGCTTTACGACCAGGCAGGAAACCGGAAACGTGTGCTCGCCCGGGTGTTCGAATACAATGTCGACATCTTTTTTGCCCGTGATGTCCCATATTGCCTTGCCGAAGCGGCGCGCTTCTTTCGTCCACTCGTTGAACTCGGGCGAGTTAACCGCAGGCATTTGGCCCCAGCACTTGAACTCTTTGCGATTGACCACGCCCTTGGCGCCCAGATTGAGAACATACTCGCGCTTCGACTCATCGGATATGACTCCGATTGCATTGGCGCCGGAAGCGGCGACAAGCTGCACGCCGAATACGCCGAGGCCTCCTGAACCGCCCCACACCAACACATTGTCGCCGGGTTTAAGCGTGTGCGGCGGATGCCCGAACAGCATGCGATAGGCGGTTGCGAGCGTAAGCGTGTAGCAGGCCGACTCTTCCCACGAGAGGTGGTTCGGTTTGGTCATGAGCTGCCGCGATTGCACGCGGCAGAACTGCGCGAATGATCCGTCGGGAGTTTCATAGCCCCAAATGCGTTGCGAGGGCGACAGCAGCGGATCGCCGCCGTTGCAGTCCTCATCGTCGCCGTCATCCTGATTGCAGTGAACGATGACCTCGTCGCCGACTTTCCATCGCTTGACCTTGGCACCGACGGCCCAGACGATGCCTGACGCATCGGAGCCGGCGATGTGGAACGGGTGCTTGTGGCCGTCGAGCGGCGATATCGGAACGCCAAGCCCGGCCCAAATGCCGTTGTAGTTGACGCCGCCCGCCATGACGTAGACCAGCACCTCGTCATCGCCGATTGTCCAGGTGGGCACCACTTCCAGCTGGAAGGATTGATCGGGAGGACCGTGGCGCTCCTTGCGGATCACCCAGGCGTGCATCTTTTCCGGCACGTGCCCTAGCGGCGGAATTTCACCAATCCCGTAAAGATCCTTGAGAGGGGCAACACCTCTCGGCTTCGCGACAGCCGGCATCGTCATTCTCCCTGCCTGACAACACTCTGGCCTAAATTATGTTGCATCGCAATATTTGGTTGATCGGCGTGGAAATCGTTAGCGCGCCATGAGGTTATGGGCGCCTCACGATCCGGCTCAACAAGCGAGACCCCTTAAGGGATTTGCAATGCGAGCCGCCTAGCGTGGACGCGCACCTCATCTGGACCCAGCATGTCTGAGCAGATCGTTCGCCGGACTGAACGGATTATGGACGCGCAGTCCGCCGTGCCGTGGCTTATGGTCATCGGCGTGTACGCCCTGCTGACAGCCGTTGGACCCAAACTGCTGTCTGATCCCGACACGTATTCGCACATCGCGCTCGGGCGGTGGATCCTCGAACACGGCACGGTCCCTACAACTGATCCATTTTCAGCCACGTTGCGCGGAACCCATTGGGTTGCATTCGAGTGGCTCTCGCA
>DAISKM010000501.1:0-3224 GCA_036820945.1 Pseudolabrys sp. | reverse complement strand
GGCGGCTTCGGCCCGTGGATGGTCACCGCGGCCGAACTCCCGCCGGGCGGCAAGGGTTTGAAAATCATGAGCCGGCTGAACGGCAACACCATGCAATCCGACAACACCGAGAACATGATGTTTCCGCTTGCCGAGACATTGGTCTATCTCACCAAGGGCATGACGCTGGAGCCGGGCGATGTCATCCTTACTGGCACGCCATCCGGCGTGGGTCACGCGCGCAAGCCCGAGCCGGTCTGGATGAAAGCAGGCGATACCTGCGAGATCGAAATCGAAGGCGTCGGCGTATTGCGCAATCCGATTGCGGACGAAAAAGCTTGATCTCGGCCGCTTGACAATCGGCCCCCCGGCCACGTTCCTTATCTTGTCGTTCACACCAAAGGGCGGCCCGGACAGTGGCGCGCCAAAAAAGGGGAACGTCGATGATCGCGCGTGTTACAGCAGTTATTTTCAGCATTGCCGCTGCGGCTATGGCGCAGCTGGTGCCCGCCGCCGCGCAGGATTGGCCATCGCGCCCGGTCCACATTCTGGTTGGCTTCGGCGCGGGGGGCGGAACAGATGTGGCCACCCGCATCCTCGCCGACGGCCTGTCGGAAGCGCTCGGCCAGCAATTCACCGTCGAAAATCGCCCCGGGGCAGGCGGCACGATTGCCGGCGGAGTCGCCGCCAGGGCGCCCAAGGATGGTTACAACCTTCTCGCCATCAGCATGGGCCACGCGGTTTCCGCGGTCATGGTCAAACAGGTGCCTTACGATCCGATCAACGATTTCGTGCCGGTCGGCATCTTCACCAATTCCGCCTTCGTTGTCGCTGTCGCAAAGGATTCGCCCGTGACCGACATCAAGGGTCTTGTCGAATACATCAACAAGCAGTCGGGCAAGTTGAATTATTCAACGGTTGGACTCGGCTCGACGCAGCATCTTATCGCCGAACATCTGCGCCAGCGGACCGCTATGAACGCTCAGCCGGTTTCCTTCCGCACGTCGGGCGAAGTGGTCAGCGCATTGCTCCGCGGCGATGCGGCTTTCGCAGTTGAGCTCTATCATTCCATTCGCGGCCAGGTGGATTCGGGCGACCTGCGATTGATCGCGGTTGCCACTCCGAACCGTTGGCCGGGACTTGAGAAGGTTCCGACACTTGCCGAGAGCGGCGTGCCGGGGATTGCCTACCTCGGCTGGTATGGGCTCGTGTTTCCGGCCGGCACACCACAACCGATCGTCGACAAACTTCACAAGACGATGAAGGAGGTATTAACCAAGGATGCCGTCAAGAAGCGGCTTGAAGGTGTCGGCGCGATCGCCAACCTGTCGTCGTCCGCCGAATTTCGCAAAGCCATCGAGTCCGACATCAAGGGCTTTCAGGAAGTCGCCAGGACAGCTGGCCTCGAAGCCAAGTAGCGTCGTCGGCATTGTCGTCAAACGGAACGGATAAGAGATTTCACTGGAAGGGTTGCCCATGGCTGAAGGTGCCAAATTCAATGTGCTTGTGATCTGCGGCTCGCTGCGCAAGCGCTCGTATAACGCGGCGTTGGCTCGCGCCTTGCCGGAACTGGCGCCGTCCGACATGAAGTTTGTGACGGCTCCGCCGTTTGAAACGTTGCCGCTCTACAATGCCGATATCCAGGAAGCTTCAGGCTTCCCTGGACCGGCGGAAGACCTCGCAACCGCGATCCGCGCGTCCGACGGCGTTCTGTTCGTGACGCCCGAGTACAACTGGTCGATGCCGGGTGGATTGAAAAACGCAATCGACTGGGTATCGCGCATGAAGGAGCAGCCGTTCGAGGGCAAGCCGGTTGCAATCCAGTCCTGCTCGCAGGGGCCGCTCGGCGGCGCGCGCATGCAATATCATTGGCGCATGTCGATGATGTTCCTGAAAGCCTTCATCTTCGGCACGCCCGAGGTGTTCGTCGGAAATGCCGCCAGCAAGTTCGACAAGGAGACGCTGGCGCTGACCGACCAGGCCACGAAGGATGCGGTCAAGGCACAGCTCGCCGCGTTTGCGAAGTTCATCGAGAAAATGAAACGATAACGTTCGTCCCCGCGAAAGCGGGGACCCAGACCCGCATTCGCTGATCTTCATTGATCTGGGTTCCCGCTTGCGCGGGAATGAACGGGCAAACGCTACCCCGCCGCCTGCGCGCGCTTGGGAAAAAGCTGCGGCCGCAGCTTCGGATGGCATCCCATCATCTTCGGGGCATAGGGCGCCTCCGCGCCCAGTTCTTCGGCCGCGTGCCAGGCCCAGCGCGGATCCCACATGGCTCCGCGCGCGAGGCAGATCAGATCCGCCTTGCCCGAGGCGACAATGTCCTCGGCCTGCTGGTAGCCCGCGATCAGACCGACGGTCATCGTGGTGATTCCGCTTTCCTTCTTCACCTTCTCGGCAAAAGGCGCCTGATACCCCGGGGCGAGCGGGATTTTCTGCCGCGGATCAAGGCCGCCACTGGACACGTCCATGTACTCCATGCCGCGTTTCTTGAGCTCCTTTGCCAGGATCACTGTTTCGTCCGGCGTCCAGCCACCATCGACCCAGTCGGTTGCGGAGACGCGCATGCCGAGCGGCTTTTGCTCCGGCCATACGGCGCGCACCGATTCGTACATCTCGATTGCGAAACGCATGCGGTTTCCCAGCGATCCGCCGTATTCGTCGATGCGCTGGTTCGAGAGCGGCGACAGGAATTGATGCGCCAGATAGCCGTGAGCGCCATGCAACTCGATCACGTCGTACCCAATGCGATCGACGCGCTTGGCGGCTTCAGCAAATTCGCGCAGGCACCGTTTGATGTCGTCCTTGGTCATTGCGTGCGGGACCGGCCAGCCGGTGTCGAAAGGGATCGCCGATGGTGCTTCCGGGGTCCAGCCACCGTCCCCCTTGGTCAGAATCGGCTTCCCACCGGCTGCCGGCGGCGTGGTAGGGCCCTTGCGGCCGGCGTGCGCGAGCTGCACGCCCAGTTTCGCGACGCCATATTGGCGGCAAAAATCATGCACGCGCTTGAGCGCCTTCTCGTTGTCGTCGGACCACATTCCGGCGCACTTTGGCGAGATGCGGCCCTGCGGATTGACGTTGGTCATCTCGCACATCACCAGCCCGGCGCAGCCGAGCGACATATTGCCGAGATGCATCAGGTGCCAGTCATTGGCCGAGCCGTTGTCGGAATTGTATTGGCACATCGGCGAGACGGCGATGCGGTTGGGGTGCGCAGGCGCCGTTGAGTCGGGAGCCGCTGG
>DAISKM010000500.1:0-3226 GCA_036820945.1 Pseudolabrys sp. | reverse complement strand
GCATCATGCGATCTATCCTGAGGTCTCGCGGATCGCGGAACTGCTCGACACCGATCGTCATCGCTTCGTGTCCAGCAATGGGCTGCGCTCGGTAGGTACCGAAGAGGCGGTCCCACCACGGCAGGTTGAATCCAAAATTACTATTGGTCTCACGCACAAGGATCGAATGGTGGACGCGATGCATGTCGGGCGTCACCACGAACCAGCGCAAAACGCGGTCGACACTGCCCGGGATGCGAATGTTCGCGTGATTGAATATTGAAGTGCCGTTGAGCAGCACTTCGAATACCAGAAACGCGAGCGGCGGCGCGCCGATCGCAGCCACTACCGCAAGCTTGATAAGCATCGACAGCAATATCTCGATCGGATGAAAGCGCAATCCGGTGCTGACGTCGAATTCGAGATCGGAATGATGCATCCGATGCAGGCGCCAGAGGCCGGGGACGGCATGAAAGAGCACATGCTGCAGATAGATCGCTAAATCGAGGACGACCACTGAAGCCACCACGCTCAGCCAACGCGGAACCGGGAAAGCATTGAAGAAGCCAAACCCGTGCGTTTCAGCGAGGAAAGCGAGGCCAATGGCTGTGGTTGGAAAAAAAATTCGAACCAGTAACGTGTCTACAACAGCAACGCCAAGATTGTTAGGCCATCTCCATCCGCGCCCAATCGCCTGTTTGCGCAGTGGCAGTGCGAATTCCAACACTGCGAGAGCGGCAAACAGACCGCAGAACGCGATCAGACGGATAGTCGGTTCATAAGCAAACAGAAATTCACGCACACTGCACCGGTTCAGCAGTTGCCGCCGAACCGGTACCTTATCCGATTTATACGGCGTCGAGGAATTTTCGTGGATTGAGGAACACGCCTGACCAGTGGCCCGTGTCTGTACCAAAAAGATTTGGACTACTTCTTCATGAGAGCCCGGACAATTTTTTCGAGACTGCGTCCACCGAAATAGGCGGTAAGGACTATCGTCGCCCATTGGGACACATCACCGGTGAGCGCATCGGTGGTGCCGAGCCCCAGAACCTTGTCCCAGACTACGACCTTCCAGACGTAAATAATGAAAGCAATGGCAAACAGGGGCCGCGGAACCGCCGTGTACCAACGGCCCTGCTCCGCGAGAACCATTGCATTCGCTAGCTCGCGCTCGCGCTGCTCAACCGCCAATTCACGGGCGGCAAGGTCAGCGGCAATTTTTTCGCTGGTGTTTTCGGCTGCAAGTTTGGCGCGATACGCGTCAACGGCGGCTCTGGCAAATGGGCCACCGAGCAGATTGCCCAGCCACACCAAAAAAGCGGATGACATTAATTCGAGCTCCTCGCTGTGCGCCGCCGTGCCATTTCAGTGATGAGCCCTATCGCGATCACGTAGTACGGAATGTATTTCGGCTGCAGCGCCGCCTGGATTGCGCCAGTTATATTGGGATCGGAGGCGAGCGCCATCAGGCACGCGACAACCAGGCCCGCGAGGACCTGCAAACGCGCCCAAACGATTGTCACGGAATTTCTGAACCAGAATCTGACCTTGTTCCACATGGATGCAATTTCCCAATTGTTTGATTGAATTTAGTTGCGGGCCATGACGCCGCGCTTGGCGGCATCCGTTGCCATCTCCAAGGCTTTTGATTTCACGTCTGCGACGCGGCGGCCCCAGCCACGACCGAAAATCGGCCAGGTCTTCAGTGATTGGAGAAAGTGCAGTCGCTCGTCACAAATAGCAGTAATCAAAGTCCTAGGATCGATCGCCCACGCTGCGGCAATAACTTCATCGGTGACAACGCTCGTGTTGTCGGGCAGCCTGAGAATTCTCCGCAACACTTTGCCGCTGCGTCCAATGCCGGAATTAACGCCGTACCTCCGGGATCGCTTGGATGATTTGTGTAGCCGCCCTCGTGGACGAGCAGCAGCTTCAGGCAAGTTTCAAAATTCGATTGCATGGCTTCACGAAGTTGGGACCGACATTTCGAGAAAATAGATGATCAGTCGCACCTTGCCGCCAGTGAAACTTCCCCCATTGGCGGTTATGCGAACTTTGGTATCGGCATAGAAGGCGGTCGGACCGATGACCCCATTGTTGGTTGAATTGAGTGAAGACCCGAGCAGGTTGCCAAATTGGGTGGTGTTCCCCACGACTCCAACCCCGTATGAGCTCGCCCCGGTGATCGCGAGAGTCGTACGCGACGAGACGCCCAGCACGATAGCGCGGTCAGGAATGAAAGCGGGGTCACTGGTTTCAACAAAAGCTCCCGATAGGGTGAGTTCCTCTTCCTTGGCTCGCAGCGTCACTCTTCCACCATGGATAGTTAGCGCGATGCCGTCGCGCCAAGTACCGTCCTCGTAAGTGATCGTGAGCCGCTCCGCCCTGACCCAGGCCTTCAGCCCCGATGCAGGAACTATTCGCAGCCAGCCGCCGCCGGTGAATAGGGCAACCTGCCCGCTCCATCCGCTCCATGCTCCTGTCGCGCCCTGCGCCGGAATGTAGCAGGCGCCCTCCAGCGGCGACCCCGGTGGCGTTGTGAGCAAGCGGCTTTCGACTGCAAGCTGCGTGAGCGCGTCGAGCAAGACGAGAGCTTCATTGTGAGTAACGTGCTTTTGCGCCTGCGCGGCTTCGATTGCCGGCAGTCCGAGACGAGGTGTATTTGTCATGTTTCCTAGGGGGTTAGAATTGCATCGGTCGCAAAACCGCGGCCGATAGTTGCGGAAATCTGTGCAACCCGCACATGCAGACTCGCCTGAGCACTGCCAAAATCGGCTAGCTCGGCAGCCGAGGGGTAAAAAACAGACGGCGTAGCGGTGATGAGCGTGCGCACGACATTGGTGCCGGAGAGAATATCGATCGCATATTGTTCGATGTCCTCGCCGAGTGGCACTTCGCCGACCCAAGTATCGCCATCGATGCGGGTACGACGAATCCAGCTAAAGGCCACGCCGGCCCCACTCCGCACTGCTTTCAGGTGTACAGGTGCTAAAGGCTTAAGGGCAGTCCCATGCGGTGTAGCCGTCATGGCAAGCCTTGTGGGATCACCATGATCGCGGTCGGTCGTCACAATTCGCAGTTGCAAGCTGCGTTCAAGGGAGTCCAATCCGCTCGCGATCGTCACAAGGTGGCCGTCAAGCAACACAAAGGACGAGCCTGACGGCAGAGGAGCTCCCATTGCTCCCTCGCTGCCTGCTTGTCCACGCAGGAGACGCGACAACGAATATGTGCGCTCACCTACAAG
>DAISKM010000499.1:0-3228 GCA_036820945.1 Pseudolabrys sp. | reverse complement strand
CGATCTTAACGAGCACTGCACCCGCGGCGACGTTCTGGCCGCGCACGACCGGGATCTCAGCGACACGCCCGTCGATCCGCGCGGCGATGTCGAACCGCGTCGCGTCGACCTCGCCTTGCACCAGCAGCGGCACCGGCCGCACCAGATACCAGATCGACAGGCTGGCGATGACCGCAATGACCACGCCCACAATGATTGCCGGAACGCGCGTGAGCGGCCGCTGCGGTCTCGGCGCCTCGCGTACATCCTTGAACTTCGAAGTTTTCGCGGGTGACGATTGCGTCTTCGCTTCAGGTGTCTGCGCGTCCATAGTATTTCTCCGCGCTCAGCCAACCGGCCTACGATTCCTGCCTATCGTCCCACCAGCGCCACCACGGGCGGCGCCGGCGAGCGAATGTTGAGGAGATCGTATATCACGCCGACAAGAATAGCGGCGCGGGCGAGAGGAGGTAAATCCTCATCCGACCCTCCCGTACGACGCTATGCGGCCTTTCCAGCCTCGCTGGCATGGGGTCCGAGCATCGTCTTGGCGTAAATAATGCCAAGCCCGTATGCACCGCCATACCTAGCTCATGGGACTGTTCTCCTTGATCTGAGTTGCGGAACTTTTTTCTTTGCTTAACTCTCGCGCATCGAGACCTGGACCGCGGCGACGAACCGATAGCCGCGCCCTGGAATATTGATGATGAACCGATTGCCCTCGCGTCCGTCACGCAGCGCGCGGCGCAATGCAGAAATATGTACGGTTAGGTTTGCCGGCTCGACAAATACGTTGGGCCAAACGAGACCCATCAATTCTTCCTTTGTGATCAACTCACCTGCTCGATCTAGCAAAGCGACGAGTATCTGCAGAGCACGACTCCCAAGCGGCACCGGCTTGTCGTCCTCCAGCAGAAGAAACTGTGCTGGCAGAAGGCGAAACGGTCCGAATGAAATTTCGGTTGGTGCGGCGCCCACAAATTCGGTTCGCGCGCCGAAGAATGGCCTTCGCGCATCCGGACTTTGAACGACGCGTCTTGTGGCAGGTCCCGGACCGGGATGAAATTGCGCTGATGCTTGGAGCCAGGGTGAGCGTTTGAAGGCGATAGTCGATCCTGATGCGCGCATGCTAATACCGTGTGTGTTGAAGGGCTATTTCCCGCAAAGCTAATTTGATTATTCGGGCTAGCGAGAGCTATTGCACGCGGGTGGCGCGTAATGACCGATGTGATTGATTTACCTAAACCTAAATTTACAGGCGGCGCCGCCTGACGTCTTCGATTGTGACGTCGAGCAGGTTTGAGCCGGCGGCACTTTGTACCGCCGGCTCAGCTACGTCAGAAAACGCCTCCGGGAGGGACCAAGGTCTCCCCACACAGGGCCGGGGACGCGCGCTGCGTGGGTTCTGACGTAGAAATTCGAGCTCCTTTTTTCCTTAAAGGCAGCGTGCAGCGATTGCGTCGTTAGCGTGGGCGACGTCGGCATCGAAGCGGCCGAGATCGCGTTCAAGTTCGGTCCCGCTTTTGCACAGCGCGGTCACCGCACGCGCCTTTACCACCTCGAAAAAATAGAGCCGCGTCGCCGTGCATATTTCTGATCTGTCCGCGCCACCGAGGCTTTTGATCCGCGCCTGCATCGCCGCGACGCTGGCGCTCGCGTCCGCAAGGTTGCGCTCGCAACCCGGTAAGTGTGGCGCTTCCGGACGCGCAGATGGTGCCGCCAGAACCGCCATTGTGAATGTGGCCGGTACGATCAGCCCGACAAATGCAACAAACGCGACGATAAAGCCCTTGAGCACGGGCATTTGTTGTGCATTTGCTGCATCAGCCATGACCGCATCGCGGCAACAACGCTGTGAACAGTAACGCCCCTTGCTGAACCAGCTGCGCTGATAAGTGACAAGACCGATGCCGCGATCGCAATTTGCATTTGAACATTTCATGACGCTTTCTTTCGACGATTTCTGACGACAGTCGCCTCATGTGCCCATCCCGCGAGGCACTCCGAGTCGCAGTAGATCAACCGCGTTTGTGAATCACGGACGTAGCCTTCCTCGATAAGTCCATCACACAGTGCGCAGTGTTCGTCCGTGCACGGCATGCGGTTGTTAACGACAACGAACCGAATTGCGTGCGGAATTTTGCCGGTGGCGAAAGTCGGGTCGGTACTCATGTTCCACATCGATCTTTCCAAACCTGAGCCAGGTAGAGCTATGCAAGTTCGAAAGTGACACTCATTTTGGCGTTCGACGCGCCAAATTCGATTGCACGCGGGTAGATCGGGATAGCCCTCTGGTTCTGCGCACTAAGCCAACGTTTAGGGTATGGCTCAAAGGCTCGCAGCTTTCCGGAGCCTTGCGCGGCGAGTCAGTTGACGGCGGGCGACTGATGTAACGTTAATGGATACGTCGGATTAGGAGCGTTGCGGGTCGTCAGAGACCAGCTTGAGCTTGTCGGCCATGCGGCCGAGCTCCGGAAGCGAACCGGCCTTCATCTTCTGCATCGCTCTGCTGCGATGCACCTTAACCGTGGCTTCAGCGATGCCGATATCGAAGGCAATCTGTTTGCTCAGGCGGCCGCGCGCGACCTGACTCACGATCTCGCGCTCCCGGGGGCTTAGGGACCCGAAGCGATCCCTGAGGACGGCCAAGTCCTTCTCCTCTTTCCGTCGCGCGCGATCGCGCGACAAGCCGAGCTGAATGGCATCGAGGAGGTCCTGATCGCGAAACGGCTTCGTCAGAAACTCGATGGCGCCACCTTTCATAGCCTCCACCGACATCGGAATGTCGCCGTACCCTGTGATGAAAATGATCGGGATTCTTCGGTTCGCCGCGGCAAGCTCGCGCTGTAGATCGAGACCGCTTTGATCCGGCAATCTGACATCAAGCACCAGGCACGTGGGACCATCCGGCAGGTCCGACTTGAGGAAGTCGGAAATCGACGCAAACAGCTGAACATCGATGCCGAGCGATCGCAATAGACGTCCAACCGACGCTCGGAGGTCCGCATCGTCGTCGATGATCAAGACGGTGGAGTTTGCGTCAGACATCGCTGCTGCTCGGATTAAAGGATCACAGAAGCGACCCTTTGTCGCGGTTCGCAGGTTTGGCCAAGCCGTGTATTTCTAATCGCAATCCGTGGACCTGAACAGCCCCGATTCTTCTCCACAGGACACGCGCAGCATAGATTAAAGTTTACGCGCAGTCGAAGGGATATAAGCCAAAGTTTACGGGGCTGCGGCGTTGTCTCG
>DAISKM010000498.1:0-3246 GCA_036820945.1 Pseudolabrys sp. | reverse complement strand
CGCAGGCCTGTTCGCCGCCGGAACATTCCGCGGCGCAAGTGCGCGATTGATCGGGTTGACCTGGGGGCCAGAGGATCTTTCGGCCCAATTGGGCGCCGCCGCCAACCGCGACGCCGATGGCGCCTTAACCGAGCCCTACCGCCTGGCGCGATCACTGTGTCTCTACGCCGCTGCCGCTGCAAACCTCCCCGCGATCGAGACTGTGTTCGTTGACTTTCGCAACTCGGAAGGATTGCGCCACGACACTGAAGCTGCCCGAAGAGACGGGTTCACAGGACGTCTCGCGATTCACCCGGCGCAGGTGCCCATCATCAATGAGGTGTTCACACCGACGAGGGCCGAGATCGAAAAAGCCAAAGCCGTGGTGGCGGCTTTTGCCGCGCAGCCTGGTGCTGGCGCGGTCGGGATCGACGGCAAAATGTACGACCGCCCGCATCTGGTCCGCGCTCAGGCGCTGCTCGCGCGATACGGCGGCTAGCCCAGCTGCGCTAATTCAACTTAGCGCTTCGGCTTGTAGGCCAAATTCGGATCGAAGGTTTTGTCCGCGTCGCGAAACTCGAGCGCAACTGCACCGTTCTTGCCGAGCGGGACAGCACGGTAAAAACATGAGCGCCGGCCGGTATGGCAGGCGCCAGCGCCTTGCTGGTCGACCCTGAGCCAGACTGCGTCCTGGTCGCAATCGACCCGCAATTCGACAACGCGCTGAACATGGCCGGACGTCTCACCTTTCTTCCACAGCGCCTTGCGAGAGCGGCTGAAGTACCAGGCTTCGCCGCTTGCGATCGTTTTGCGAAGTGCTTCCTCGTTCATGTGCGCAACCATCAGCACGTCGCCCGATTTCGCTTCGGTGACAACTGCCGTGATCAGCCCATTGGCGTCGAATTTCGGCGTGAACGCCAGGCTTTCTTCGAGATCGTGCGCGGATGACAAGGACGGCTCCTGCTGTGCGCGGAGCACAGCTTCAATCGCAAGCGAACACAACAGACCGATAGAACTTACCGCTGCGCTCCGCGCAGCATGGTCATGAAACGTACCTGCTCGGCGGGGTCATCGCGAAACGCGCCCGTAAAATGTGTGGTCACTGTGAGCGCGCCAGGCTTCTCTACCCCACGCAGCGACATACACATGTGTTCCGCTTCGATCATAACCGCGACACCGCGGGGTTTCAGGATCTCGTCAATCGCCGTCGTAACCTGCGATGTCAGATGTTCCTGCGTCTGCAACCGGCGTGCATAAACGTCGACCAGGCGCGCGAGCTTCGATAGCCCCACAACGCGATCGACCGGCATATAGGCTACATGCGCCTTGCCGAAGGGCATCATGTGGTGCTCGCAGTGCGAATTAAAGCCGATGTCGCGCACCAGCACAAAGTCATCGTAGCCGCCGGTCTCGCTGAACGTGCGGTCGAGCACCTCAATGGGGCATTCCCGATATCCTTGGTAGATTTCATCAAAGGCACCGATCACGCGCTTGGGCGTTTCGAGCAAACCTTCGCGACCAGGATCATCCCCGGCATAGGCAATCAGCGTGCGCACGGCGGCTTCGGCCTGCTCGCGCGTGGGGCGCGGCTCAATAGGAGCTGGCGCTGCCCGCACGTGATCGGACAGGCCTTGCTTCGGCCACGGCTTTATATTGGCGTTCTTCGCGTCCATGACGGGTCTCTCCGTTCGACCGGCACGCAAAAGCGCCGGGTGTGTCACCGAGTTGGCCGCGTCAGTTAACCGCTGTGGCACCGCTTCGGGACCATAGACCGTCTGGACGCTGCATTCCCACTTGACGAGCCGGATGCTCGCCCGGCGCCACAAACCCTTTTCGCGGCGCCGCATCAGCCCCTATATATTCATTTGCATCGCACACGCAAATCGGGTCGTTGGAATAGCGAAAAAACGCTAATGCTTAACGAGGTTTATAACGAACGCATCCTGGACTTGGCGGGTAATATCCCTCGCCTTGGCCGATTGTCTGCGCCCGATGCCACCGCCACCGCGCATTCAAAGCTTTGCGGCTCTACGGTCACCGTAGACCTCAAGATGAATGGTGACGAGGTCGCGGATTTTGCCCACGACGTGAAGGCTTGTGCGCTGGGGCAAGCTTCATCGTCGATCATGGCGCGCCATGTCATCGGGGCGAAGCCGGCCGAACTGCGCGAGTTACGCGAAACCGTTCGCAAAATGCTTAAGGAGAATGGCCCCCCGCCTGCCGGGAAATGGGCCGATATCGCCGTGCTCGAGCCGGTGCGGGACTACAAAGCGCGTCACGCCTCGACTCTACTGACCTTCGATGCTGTGGTTTCGGCCCTCGACCAGATCGAGGCCAAGTCAGCCGGCAAGGGCACGCAAACCGCCGAATAATCTATTTTGCCGCCGCGAGCCCGCCGGCTTTTGTTCTGGGCACATCCGCACGGTCGTTGCCAGCCTTGCTGCAGCCGGCGGTCAACCGCGGAATGTTCTGCGAGGCACCCGTATTGCCGATGCGAATTCCAGTGACAAGGTTCGCCGTTTCCGTCTTGACCAGCATCGAGCGGCTGCCCGCGGCGGCAAACGCATTGACAAGTACGCTTGGGACGCGACCCGCCGCGTAGGTTATGAGTTCTTCTGGACCAGTCCGCCTTTCGGAAGAAACGATCTTGAGCCCCGCAGAATTGCTGCCGACGCGCACGCTGATGCTGGCCAGCGCGTCAGGCAAGGGCTTCTGCTCGGCGGAATGACGTCGCTCTATATAGGTCACGTCATACCCATCAGCGCCGGCGGCACAGGCGACGACCAGATCGAAACTGCCGATCTGCTCGCCTTCAACAGTAAGTGGATGCCGGCGCGCAAGCGTGGCGACGCCTGCCCGATCGACAAGAGCCCACCTCTGCTCGCTGATTGCTGTCGCGCGCAAGCCATTGGTAACCCGCGGCGATGGCTGCGCCGCCGGTATCGGCGACGAGGTTGTGACGGGTGCAGCCACCGGGATCTCAGGGTCTTCGGTGGTCAGGCGCGTGCGCTTCAACTCAGCCCGCGTCAGTGCGTGCATCGGCTCCCAGGGCGGAATGCGCAGCGCCAGATCGAGCAGATCAGCGGTCGCTCCCATTTCGGCGGTATATTGCGCAAGTCGACCGATATCACGCTGAATGAGCACAAGGTCTTCAGCTGAGTAGTTTGCTGCTGTGGGATCCTCGCGGCGATCGCCGAGCCAAATCTGGTGAACCATCACCCGCGCATCCGACGGAACCAGGCGCCGCACGCCTCCAAGCAAAACGAA
>DAISKM010000497.1:0-3248 GCA_036820945.1 Pseudolabrys sp. | reverse complement strand
AGTTACTTTCGATAAAACGTAAAGCAGAAAGCCGGCCGCCACGCCACTTAAAACCATCTTTTGTATCCCGCCAAAGCGGAAAAACCGAAGACTGACCGCGGCAGCAAGGAGAACCATGGCAGATAGCAAGAACGGTCGCGCCAACAGCTTCTGAAACTGCAGTCTATAGCCTGAAGCAATTAGGCCGGCGTGCTCCGCTATTTGGATATACTCAGGAAGTTCCCAGAAGGGCACAGTTTCTGGAGTGGCAAAACTTTCGCGTACTTGCTCGGGTGTCAGGCTCGTCTTGAGGCGATATTCCGTTTGCCGGGATGGCAGTACGCCCAATGCATACAGGCGCGCATCTCGAAACAGCCACGCGCCAGGCTCCAGAAGCGCAGCGCGCGCTTCGATCCGCTGTTTGAAACGACCTTCGGGATCGAAAGTGTATACGGACACTCCATTGAGATTGATGCCCTGGTCGCGGCTTGAGGTGGCATTGATGATTGCCTGACCTTCATCGGTACGTTGGCTGATCCAGAACGGGCCTCCGCCTCGGCTAAGTGCATTCCCCCTTAGCCCAAACAGTTCGGCTTCAAATCGCTTCGAGCGTTCCTGAAGTAATGCGGAGACCGGGTTGTAGACGGTTGTGGCCGCTATCCCGAGGACAAATGCCACCAGAAGAGCCGGAGCAACGAATTGCCAAGCCGACACACCGGCAGAGCGGGCGACCACCAACTCCAGTCGCCGCGACAAGTTGAGGTAACAGGACATTCCACCGATAAGGACGCAGAACGGGAGGATGCGTTCGACTACTTGCGGCACGCGATAAATCGACGCTTTCGCGATAAGTGCCGCCGGCGCGTTGGCAATATCGCCGGCCCGACGCATCATTTCGACGTAATCGATCAATGCGACCAGCGCGAATATCCCGGCAAAAACTATCAGCACCGCGATTAGAAAACGCAGTCCGAAATATCGCGCCAGTGTTCCGAGAAAGATCGGCATGATGTCACATCACGAAGGTGCCAAACGCTGACCAAGGCGCTCAGTCAGCATCGCGAGCCAGTCGGTAATGAAGGCGGGCGGCTCCAAAATCAGGCCGCGGCGAATGACGTACAGGCCCCCGCCGATTGCAGCAGCGACGGCGAGGTATTGCAACGCCAGCATCCAGGGAACGGAGGCGCCGATCACGGTGGACAAGAATCCAATGAAGCGCAGCAAGGCGACGCCACCGACGGCGCCCACCATCGACAGCGTCCGACTTTGACGAGTGGTGCGCGGAGCCCCGAGATAGGCGTAGGCGATCACAACAAAGGCAATTGGATAGAGCGGCGCCATCAACCGGTCGGACAGTTCGGCTCGGAACTGGTCGGGTTGGTCGATGTACGACTGGTCCTTCGGATCGGGAAACAACAGCTGCCAGAGATATCGTTCCCGGATCGAATACTTTACAGCCTGTCCCGTGCCGGCGAACTGCGAGAGATCGAACGCATAGCGGTCGAACGCCACCATGGTGGGATCGCGCTGGCCGGCCTCGTACCGCTGCACATTCCCTTTCTGCAGTACGAGGTAGGTGCCGCTACTGTTGTCCAGCAGTTCGCCAATCTCTGCAAGCACGGTGATGCGCTCATTGGGGTTCCGCCGGTCGTCGAGAAAGATGCCAGCAAGCTGTCCGTTTGGGCGGCGCTCGCGAATGTGGATGGTTACGCCGGCTTCGATAGCTCTGAAGAGGCCAGGCTGAACGATTGTGCTCACGACATTCGCGCGCACTTCCGTCACCCAATCGCGCAGCATCCGCAAACCCTTCGGCGCGAAATAGGCGCTTATCGTGACGACGAGCAGCGAGACAACGATCGCAGCCGCCATGAATGCCCGAAACAGGATCCACGGCGACATGCCCGCCGCATTCATCACGATTATTTCGGAGTCGTTAGACATCTTGTTGAGCACGTGCGCGACCGCGATCAGCATCGCAATCGGCGCGATCACCAGGACGAGCATCGGAATGAGAAGACTGGTGATACCGACGAAGACCAGAATCGATTGGCCTTGGTTTGTCATGATGTCGATATCGCGGAGCGCCTGGGTAACCCAGATGACCGCAGTCAGACTGATCAAAACGATCAGGAATGCACCCAGCGTGGTGCGAAAAATATATCGACCGATCGACCCCATCCGCAGCATCGTCCCCTGATCCGGCGTAAACCGGACCGCGCGCTCGGTTTCCCTGCCGAGCGCGACCGATTTCAGCTTAGAACTCAACCCCCGTCAGACGCCCCTTTGATCGCTCCACAAAGTGGCCGGGCAAAGGCAAAGCCGTTGAACATGCACAACAAAATGTAAATGTGTGGCCTTTCAGCCGATACGCCCACGAGCCCTGTGGGAATCGTCCTTAGCAAAATACCACTCGCAAATGGCCCGTTTCTTGACCGAAGCATATGCGAATTCGAAAAATTGCCGGGATTCCGGTTAGTTGGGGGCTTTGCAGTAGCGCCAAGGCCGGGCGATAAGGGGCCGTGATTTTTTAGGATTAGCCGGAAGAGGACTTCGATGAGCGACGCCTTGAAGCTCGCCTTAGCGCCATTTGCCACTCCCGCAAAAGGTGTTCTTGTCGTGTTTTGCGACGAGGGGTTGAAGCTCGGTCCGGCAACGCGAAAGGCTCTGGGCGAGGCTACCGGGGTCGTGGAGCGGGCCGCGAAGGCGGAGCGTTTTACCGGCAAAAAGAATTCGACCCTCGATCTTCCGGTTCCTGCAGGCCTCAAGGTGGCCCGCCTTGTCGTGATTGGTGTCGGCAAGACAACGGACCTCAAGCCGACCGATTTTCTCAAATTGGGCGGAGTCGCCTTCGGCAAATTGCCCAACGCTGCGAGCGACGCGACGGTCTTCGCCGAATTGCCGGGCGGACCGATGAAATCGACGCAGGTCGCCGACCTGGCGCAGGGCATGCGCCTGCGCGCTTACTCGTTTGATCGTTACAAGACCAAACGCAAGGACGACGAGAAATTGCCGGCGACGCGGCATGTCACAGTCGCGGTCGGCGATGTGGCGGCCGCGCGCAAAGCTAACGATCCACGTTCGGCCATTTCCGACGGCGTGCTGCTGGCGCGCGATCTCGTCAACGAGCCGGCCAATGTTCTCTACCCGGAAGAATTTGCGCGCCGCGCGGGCGCATTAAAAAAACTCCGTGTTTCAGTGGAAATCCTCGACACGAAGGCGATCAAGAAGCTTGGCATGAATGCATTGCTCGGCGTCGGCCAGGGGTCGGC
>DAISKM010000496.1:1570-3257 GCA_036820945.1 Pseudolabrys sp. | reverse complement strand
CCTGAGCTTACCAACCGCCGTACACTCATTTTGTTACCCCATATTGTCCAGCGACTTACCAACCCGACGGAGTCGTCTGGCATTTGGCGGACTTTACAATTGCCGTCTAATCTCCGCTTTGGAGTTAAAGCGAACATTACAGGTGACGGCCCGCGCAACTGTCTGCTTTGGACCCTTCGCTGGGTATGGTCCCGACCGGGACCAATTCGCGTTAAGATGCCCTGCGCCCGGCCTCAGCTCACGGTGATATCGTGTACCTGCCTGATCAATTTCGCGTCGAGGATGTGTCGCAAATGCATGCCCTGATGCGTGCCAGGCCTTTTGCCACGCTCGTATCCGGAGGCTCGGCTGGCCTCTACGCAAGTCACCTACCGACCGTGCTCAAAAACGACGGACCATACGGTGTCATTGAATGCCATCTCGCGCGCCCTAATCCGCATTGCAAGGATCTCGCCGATGGCAACGAGACGCTGATGATATTTCAGGGACCCCAAGGTTACATCAGCCCCAACTGGTATCCCTCCAAAGCCCCACACGGAAAGGCGGTGCCGACCTGGAATTTCGCGGTCGTTCACGCCTACGGTCGCCTCGAAATAATGAAGGACAAGGACTGGCTACTCCAGCATGTGACTGAACTCACCGCTCAACAGGAGCGCAATGAAGCCAGGCCGTGGACGCCATCGGACGCGCCCAAAAATTACATCGAGGTTATGTTGCGCGGCATCGTGGGGTTCCGCTTTGCCATCACCCGGCTGGAAGGAAAGTGGAAGATGAGCCAGAATCGCGAAATGCAGGATCGAGCCGGTGTCGTGGAAGGCCTTGGCAAGCGAGCTAATGGCGATGATATAGAAATTGCCAAAATCGTTTCGCGTCAGATCAAGCCAACCGGCTGATGAAATTAGCTACGGTGTCCGCTTCAAGCGGACATGCGGAAAAACGCAATCGATGTCGCTATTGGGGGTAAAGCGGACATGGCTTTTTGCACTGCATATGTCCGCTAATGACCCAAAGCGGACATTATCTGGCTGGTCCCATAAGCTCTTATGGTTTCCAGAACGGTAGATACGCCTTGCTACTGCTATGGAGAGGGCGATGATGCGCATCACATTATTGCTGTTGCCGGTCGTGGCGCTATTTGGCGGAGCGGATCGCTCAGCTGCTCAAGAAAAAGTGGAGGTACGAGGCATCACGTCGGTGATCAAACTCGATGAGGTTCTTTTTGGCCACCTACTGAGCTGAACGGCAAATTCAAAATAAGAGCCACCGAATTCACGCTCGAGCCAGGAGCCTACCTTGGAGTGCATCACCACGTCGGACCGGGGGTTCGATATGTAATATCCGGCGAGCTCACGTTCACTGAAGGGGGGCAAGCAACGATCTACAAAACCGGAGACTACTATTTTGAAACAGGCAACCTCGCGCATACTGCGGAGAATAAGACGAATTTGCCTCTCCGCGTTTTAGTCGTGGACATTCTCCCAAAGGACTGGATGGTTCCACCCAAGGCACACTGACCGCTTAGTTGCAACAGAGGTAGCCGCTGAGTGCACAATGGTTAAGTCCGCTTTTGGCCCAAAGCAGACATGACGGTTTGCGCCGCACACGTCCGCTTTCGGGGGTAAAGCGGACATGACGTTTTTCGGAAGTCCGCTTTTACGATCGCTATTGGGTGTAAAGCGGACATGGC
>DAISKM010000496.1:770-1560 GCA_036820945.1 Pseudolabrys sp. | reverse complement strand
TTCTTCAAGCTTGCTGTCGGTCAGGCGGCTATCAGCTGTCGGTCGGTACAACGCTCGGCATCGTCAGCCGAGTCAGAACCGCCGCCAACTGTACCAGCACCTTAAGAAAATGGGCGCCACCAGTGCAAAACGGAGACCATCGTGCCTACAAACATTAGGGCTGGCCAAAGGTCTTCGGACTGGCAAGGTACAGAACGCGCCAACGATGCAGAATCAATGCTACGCTCTGGCTTGTCTTCTATATGTTGGCGCTCGGAGTCGCGATCTCATCGCCCTTCATTTCGCACGCGATTGAATTTGCTGCCCTGACTGCGCAATAGTGCAAGCAATTTGCGCTTACCGCTCCATCGGAATCAGACTGAAAGCGGTCATCGGACATGGTATGTGTGTTGGACGTTTCCATGCGCCTTAATGCAGCTTTACGTGCGGCTCGGTGCGGCGCGTAATCAAGCGCGCTAGAGTATCGAGCGCCACCTTAGTGGGGCCGTGCAGCGCGTACTCATGCATCTTGTAAAGCGAGCGGTACATAAGGCGCGCGAACAGTCCCTCGACCCAGAGGTTGCGGCCCACCAGTCCTCCCATCAGGGTGCCAACCGTCGAATACTCGCCGAGCGAAACCAGCGAACCGAAATCGCGATAGTGCCAGGGCTGCAGCGGGTTGCCGGCCAGTCGTCGCTTCACTTGCCTAACGAGGTGTGCGGCTTGCTGGTGCGCCGCCTGCAAATGTGCGGATCGTCCTGGCCGTTATGTCCCGCCGCGCGCCCAGGCGGCGCACCAGCCAGCCGCACAC
>DAISKM010000496.1:0-760 GCA_036820945.1 Pseudolabrys sp. | reverse complement strand
GCGGTTGGTTTCGAGGCCGGCGATATCCTTCAGTACGTCGGGCGCCTTGACGCCAGCCGCCCAGACCACGAGCTCGGCAGGGATGAGGCTGCCGTTCGCCAGCCTCACTCCATTTGCGCTCACCTCAGCAACCTTCGATGAAATGTGAACCTGCACGCCGAGATTCTTCAGCAGCTTCAAGGCGGCGTCCGAAAGACGTTGCGGGAGCGCTGGGAGGATGCGATCGGCAGCTTCGATGAGATTGATCTGGATGTCCTTCTCAGGATCGATCCGATCGAGGCCATACGCGACAAGCTGACGCGTCGTGTAGTGCAGTTCCGCCGCCAGCTCCGCGCCCGTGGCGCCTGCCCCGATGATTGCGATCTGGAGCTGCTCGGGCCGCAAAGGTTGCGACTGCGCGTGCCCACGAATGTAGGCGTTCACAAGCCGGCCGTGGAAGCGCTTGGCCTGGTCTGGCGTATCGAGAGAGATTGCATGCTCTCGCACGCCCGGCGTGCCGAAATCGTTGCTTTGGCTGCCAACGGCAATGATGAGCGTGTCGTAACGAAAAGTCCGCTGTGGGGTCACCTCATGGCCTTCCTCGTCGATGTAGGCGGCCAGCTGAACTTCGCGCCGCTGTCGATCTAGGCCGATCATCTCGCCAATGCGGTAGTGGAAGTTGTGCCAATGCGCTTGCGCGAGGTAGTCGATCTCGTGCACGGCAAAATCCATGCTTCCGGCCGCGATCTCATGCAGGAGCGGCTTCCACAGGTGAGTACGC
>DAISKM010000495.1:2529-3260 GCA_036820945.1 Pseudolabrys sp. | reverse complement strand
CTGTTAGCTGACGAACTAGCGTTCCATGGAAAAGACGCTCGTACTCTCCGCAATGCAGGCTTCCAGTAGTGGCAGCTTAGCCCCCGCGAACCGCAAAACGAATGCGCCTGTCGTCAAGCACTCAATTGTACACGTTGGTTTGCTGAAACGCGCTCAGTCCGGACGCGGCTGGTTGCGGGCGATCTTCGCGCTGGCCGCTCCACTGGCTTTAGCCGTGCCAGCCGCCGCGGAACGCCACGAATTTCTCGATCGCCCAAGCTACCAGCGCAGCAGTCGCGAGTTGAGCCCCGGGGCCATACCGCGGCATAAAACCAAACGGCAAGTGCGGGCGGCTAAGCACGAGCAGCCGGTTCCGCAAGGCCCGCTGCACATTATTGTGTCCATCGCCAAGCAGCGGGTCACGGTCTACGCCAATGGTACCCTCGTCGGGCGCGCGCCGGTCTCCACCGGGATGCCGAACTATCCGACGCCGATGGGAATTTTCACAGTCATTTCGAAGAACCGGTGGCACGTCTCCAATATCTACAGCGGGGCACCGATGCCCTATATGCAGCGCATCACCTGGTCGGGGATTGCTTTGCATGCCGGCAAGCTGCCAGGTTATCCGGCGTCGCACGGCTGCATCCGCCTGCCAGAACATTTCGCAGCGCGGCTCTGGGGCCTGAGCAAGTCCGGCGCGCGGGTGATTATTGCCCGCGATGAAGTTGCGCCGGTCTTGCTCAGGCCCCAGA
>DAISKM010000495.1:0-2519 GCA_036820945.1 Pseudolabrys sp. | reverse complement strand
CGATCGCGCATCCGCGCCTCCCCGTGCCGCCGAAGCCGCAGAATAAACCGGCGGACGCGCTGGTCGCCGCGGCACCGTCGGGAAAGATCGAACTAGTCGCGAACGTCGAAATTGCTGGCAAAGTCGGCGACGGCACGAAGGAGATAGGCGCAATCAAGCCGGCACCGCCGGAAGATATTGTCCAGGCTATGCCGCGACCGCAGCGCCAGGGCCCGGTGCAGGTCTTCGTCAACCGCAAGCAGGGCAAAGTGTTCGTGCGGCAAGACTTCAAACCGGTATTTGAAGCGCCGGTGACGATTACCGAACCGGACCGGCCACTCGGCACCCACGTCTTTACCGCCATGCAAATCCAGGAAGACGGTGGAGGCATGCAATGGACCGCGATGACGATCCCGAGCGGCTATGCACGCGCGCGCGACCGTGACGGCAAGCGCGACACGAAATTGTCTCGGGCGAAACAAGAGAAGGCGGTTAAGTTCGCCACCGAATTGGCGGCTCCGCCGACGGCGGCAGCCGCGCTCGATCGCATCGAAATGCCACAAGCGGCTGTCGAGCGCATTTCCGAATTACTGGCGGTGGGATCCGCCCTTATCGTCTCGGACAATGCCCTGAGCGATGAGACCGGAATCGGGACCGATTTCATCGTGCTCACGAAATAGCCCCGGCTTCGAAGCCGGAGCCTTTTTGTCGGATGAACACTGAAAAGACCGATGTCCGCTTTTGGCCCAAAGCGGACATGCACTGCCGCACTGCACATGTCCGCTTTCGGGGGAAAAGCAGACATGACGTTTTGCGACTCTCATGTCCGCTTATGACTCAAAGCGGACATTGGCTGTGCTCATATCCAACCCCATTTCAGTCTGGTCGTTTCAATAGTGGCATCATCTTTGTTTTCGCGTGCGCCGGTCCTCCTTTACGGCAACAGGTCACAAATGCGCTCGCAGCCAGCGCAATTTTTTCAGTTGCCCGTTGCCGGTGACATGGGCACGATTGCGCGATCCCGCACTCCGGAGCTCCCTTGCGATGATGAAATTGCTGTCCAACGCGCTCTCGCCCTATGGACGAAAGGTCAAGCTGACGATTGCTGTGAAAAGCCTGGGAAGCCAGATCGAGATGGTGATCGTCGATACCAACCCAGGCACCAATGTCGAGATCAACAGCGCCAACCCGTTGGGGGAAAATTCCCTCGCTTGTGCTCGACGACAAGAAGCCCATCTTCGACAGCAACGTAATCTGCGAGTATCTCGATAGTCTGAAGCCCGCACCGGTGCTGTTCCCGAGGAACGGACCCGAACGCTGGCAAGCGCTGGCCCTTGGCTCATTGGCCGACGGCATCCTCGATGCCGCGCTGCTGCTGGTCTATGAGAAGCGATTCCGCCCCGAAGAGAAGTGGCACGCGCCCTGGCAACAGGCGCCAGCAGGCCAAGATCGACCGCGCGCTCGATCAGCTCGAGAAGAGCCCGCCAGCTTGGAGCGGCAGCCCCGATTACGGCCATCTCACGCTTGCCTGCGCCCTCGGCTATCTCGATTTCCGGCACGAAGGCAAATGGCGTGCCGGACATCCTAAGCTCGTGGCCTGGCTCGATCAGTACGCCAAGGCGGTGCCGGCCTTCGAAGAGACCAAGCCAAGGGAATAGCCGCAACTTGGCGGACTTTCCAATCAAGCCGTCTAATGTCCCCTTCGGGGGTAAAACGAGTCCCTTAAGATTTCACCAGCGCCGGCAGATGATTGGTAAAAACCCAATGCACACCGCGCGCCCACTTGGTCCAGGTTCGCGACGGCCAGACCGATAGGGCGTATCGAGTTTCTTTGAAACGATCCCCTCAAGGCCGAGCTTACAGACCGCAGCAAATAGTTTGTCGCCGTGACCCTCGGCGTGTTCGACGTATTGAATGCCGCCGGGGTGATGTGGATAACCGTTGCATTGACTTGATAGTAACTACCCCCAAGTCAAGATACGGTTGTTCCGCTTCCCTCATGGAGAAGGAGTGAGCGATGCCCAATCCGCTGACAGTGATTGCAAGCTTAGCAGGCGGGAAAAGCTCATTGAGTAATAATGTTAAAGGTGTCGTAAAGCGTGATTGGGTCCCGACTGGGCGCATCGACTTCGCCTCCAAACTCGACAGCAATGCCGATCCGAACCAACCAAGTGAATTTAAGCTGCTCGTAGAAGAACGTAGAGTCATTGAAAGCGTTGCTGGAAACGAACATCTTGAGATTCAATGGCGGCTCGCCACGCTGAAAGAAGCAAAAGCCGTCGCGACTCAGTACCACAAATACCTGACAGAAAACTCGCTCATCAAATCTTTATCCGACCCCGAAATTCTTCCACCGGCGCCTAAAGAAAAGAGTGCGTAATTATCCAAGTTGAGAGTGCCGCCGCGCATCGTCTAGAGCCGAACGTAACGATTGCTTTGCGCATTCGTTAAATCACGCCCCCCGTCAATCAGCCGCTTCGCTTCTAAGCTTCAGTCCGCATAGCGTTTCGAGATGTGCAATGTCCGCGCTGCAATGGATA
>DAISKM010000494.1:0-3262 GCA_036820945.1 Pseudolabrys sp. | reverse complement strand
GAAGACGACGCCTTTTAGGGTTGTAGGATAGCAGGTTGCTAAACAGCAGTAAGAGACTTTGGCCAGTGCCATGTCCGCTTTGGGTCAAAAGCGGAAGTAAAACCCCTTCACTTCAATGTCCGCTTTACCCCCGAAAGCGACAAGCGCGCGCCGGGAACGGCCAAGCAGCTGCAGAGCCGGCAATAACTTTGATGAAATCCCGCCGTCTCATTGCCTTCCCCGAGGCTTAGGACGAGGCATCGTAGCGGCTCAAACCTGTACTGGGAAAGGCCCCGGAAACAGCTTGGTGAGCGACCGACTGATGTCCGCTTTGGGTCAAAAGCAGATATTTGCGCCGCAATAGTTCATGTCTGCTTCACCCCCGAAAGCGGACATGTGCAGCGCACTAGCTCATGTCTGCTTTGGGCCAAAAGCGGACATCGTTCATTATTCGATTACTTCGTCGGCGCCCGGGGGTTTTGCTTGTTCACTTGGTCAAGTGCGGGTCCGCATGCGCATCATGAAGTTGTCGAAACCGAGTTCGGCCACCTGCATCCACGTATAAGAGGTTGCGCGGTACTGCACGAGGCTTTCGTATAGCTTCTTAAAGTGCGGGTTGGTCTTGGACAGGCCATCATAGATCTCGCCCGCCGCCTTATAGCAGGCTTCGAGAACTGGTTGCGGGAACGCCCGCAATTGCGCGCCGTTTGAAACCAGCCGCAACAGTGCGGGCGGATTAACGTAGTCGTATTTCGACAGCGTCCAGACCCATGCGTCGTTGGTGCCGTGAGGATGGCTGACTGATAATCGGCGTCGCCACCCAGCCGATGCGTGGATCGGAATGATTGAAGCCGCCAGGGCGCAACCGCACGATTGGCACATCGCCGGGATGCGCACGTTGCAAACGATCGTAATGTCTAAGCAGATTACCGACACTGCGGCGGCCGGTTTTCGATGCGGTCGAGAAGGTAAACATTTCTCTGGTATCAACCCGCTCGAGCACCAAGTTCTGAAAGTGCTTCCAGGGATCTTCCGGCGTTGTGCCGTCCAATCCTACAGGCCACCGAGTCTCATCGTCGTCGCCAAGGCTCGATCTCTCCTGCAACTCGTAGTCGTCGTAAAGCAACCCCGCGACGCGTTGGGTCTCACCGCCCTCTTCTTGGGCGTATTTTATCCAGCCAATTTGGACTTCGTCGCAAAGCCCGTAAAAATTGGTGTCTCCGTCGACCGGCTGCTCATCGTCACTGGTGACGAAGACCCCGTCTTTGGAAAAGCGGATCAACCGGCCAACAATTGCAGTCGGACTCACCGAGTCAAGGTACCGCTGATGCGTCGTGCGCGTGTCGATCGCATTGGTTGCCGGCACAGTCGGTGTCGCCTTAGCTGGCACGCTAGCGGGCGGCATGACATCTGGCGACACGTTAGCCTGGTGGCTGGATCTCTCGGCTTGTTGTTGACGCTGCTGGTCTCGAAGAATTTCGGCTTGCCGCCGCTGCTCGATGGCAATTTCTTCTGGTGTTTTTCCTCTGCGTGGGTGTCTGTCGATTGGCATGTTGGTCTCCGATTTTCTTCGCGCATTGTAAATCCGGGCATGCGCGTGAACCCGGTAGGAAATTCAGGTTTCGTCGCGCTGCAGTCGCTCCTCGAGCGCATCGTCTACACGTTCGTTTAGACGTGCCCGGTCCAGCGACGACTGCAGGGCGGAAATTTCCTCACGCGCTCGCTGCGCCAGGTCATGGGCGTCGGCTGCGCTAGTAGCGGTGGCAATTTCTGCCAGTAGCGCCTCAACCCGGCGTGCAACTGTCCGAGTGTGATCGCGGGTCACCGCGCCGCTCCTGAAGCAGCGCGCGCCCCTGACTTACGGCCACCATCGCGCTTGGCGATACGCTCTTGCTGCCAATCGCGAACTTCCGACTCGATCCAGCCGACACGCCCGCTAGTGATGCGAACCGGCCGCGGGAATTCGCTCCTCTGCATCAGGCCGTACAAGGTCGATGTCGCCAGTCCCGTGACGCGCTGAACGTCATGGCGGCGGAGAAAAACGGGATGGGGCTTTTTTGGCATCTTCCAAACCTTTCCCAGGAACGACTGTGGGAATGGTTTGGAATGACTCAGGACGCCTTGCGTCCTCTAGCCGGTTTATTTCGTCGAATAAGTCAGGTCAGTCTAGATACAAAGACTCAGCAGCCGCAGAATATTCCTGTCCGCCGCCGCGCCTTCGGGCGCCCTCAACAAGGTAGTAGCTATCTTCGATGGCCCCTTTCGCCCCTCGGGCGACTGTCTTTTCAAGCATCTCCGAAGTGAGGGTAAAGGCTCCGTCGCGCGTTGGCTTTTGCCCGAAGTGTACGAGTTCTTTTCTGTTTTTCAGCCAGTGCGATGCTAAGGCCCACCTGAGATAATGAATGCGGTTCATCCTTGCGGCAGCCATAGCCCCGCCAGTTCGGCCGCGCCCGCTAGACTTGCCAGACTTGCCACGCTTGCCTGATTTGGCTTTGTCGGATTTGCCGCTCGCCGTCTTGGCTGCGGTGGCATAGGTTTTCCTCAACCTTTCTAAACCAGGATCGCGGGCCCAATCGGGAACTGGTTCGTTGTTGGAGACGCACAAGTCAAATGCTTCAAGCCAAGCAAGCTCATACCCGGCATCAAAGTTGCGCTTATGCTTTGCTAGTTCTCTCGCAAAGAATTCCTCGCGCTTCATGGTCGCGCACGCAACGGGACCACATCGCCTGCCGCTGGCGGCTGCGATACGAACCTCGCCCAGTCGCGCATAAGCCGCCGGCGCTTGTCGAACAATTCGCCGCGGCGGTAGGCAGCCTCGACACGGTCGGGGATTGTGTGTGCCAACGCGGCCTCGGAAACGATGTTCGGATAATTCGTCGTCTCTGCGCACCAATCCTTGAAAGCGGATCGAAAACCGTGAACCGTCAAACCCGGCCGCATTCCGCGCAACAATTCCAGCAGCGCCATATTGGAAAGTGGCTGCTTTGCCTTGCCGCCGGCAAAAACAAATTCGCTTCCGGCCTCACGTGGGATTGTCTGCAGGATTTCAATGGCGCGATCGGACAACGGGACGCGGTGTTGCTTGCCCGCCTTCATCCGCTGCGCAGGAATTGTCCAAGTCTTTTCGCTGAAATTGATTTCATCCCAGCGTGCACCGATGGTCTCGCTGGTACGGGTCGCACATAAAATGAGAAACTCGAGCGCCCTTGCGGAAATGCCGTCACGGCTGCGCAGCTCGCCGACAAATTCGGGTAACGCCGCCCACTTCATCGCGCTGTGATGC
>DAISKM010000493.1:0-3266 GCA_036820945.1 Pseudolabrys sp. | reverse complement strand
CGCCAGCGCCGCCCGCGACCGGGCCGTCGCCGCGGCCGCAGAAGCCAAGCCTGTCATTCGGGTAGCACCATACAAGCTGCGCAAGATCGGAATCATATCGACTTTGCTGCCTGGGCTGGCACCCAAGGTCGTTGAGAAGACGCTCAAGATTACCGCGGCGCGCATCGCGCCTGCCGGAGCTGAGATCATCGCGGAGCGGCGCGTGCCGCACGAAGAGGACGCGGTTTCGCGCGGGATCGACGAAGTTCTTAAGGCCGGAGCTGAGCTCGTGATCGTCTTCGGCGCCTCGGCCATTGCCGACCGGCGCGATGTAATCCCCGCGGCGGTCGAAGCCGTCGGCGGTCAGATCGAACATTTCGGCATGCCGGTCGATCCGGGAAACCTTATGCTCGTCGGCAACGCGCGCGGTCATCCGGTGCTTGGTGCGCCCGGTTGCGCGCGCAGTCCGAAAGAAAACGGCTTCGATTGGATATTGATGCGGCTGCTCGCCGGCCTGCCCGTCACACGCGCGGATATCACGGGCATGGGTGTTGGCGGACTGTTGATGGAAATTGTCACCAGACCGCAGCCGCGCGAGGAACGGGTTGCGGAGACTAGGCGCCGCGTGGCTGCGATTGTGCTCGCAGCCGGGCGCTCTACGCGCATGGGCGCGGTGAATAAGATGCTGGCGGAGATTGGCGGCAAACCGCTTGTGCGCATCGCCGCCGAACAGGCTGTTGCCTCGCATGCCCACCCGGTCATCGTCGTGACCGGTCACGAACGGGAAAAAGTGGAAGCAGCGTTGAAAGGTCTTGCGGTGCGTCTGGTGCACAACAAAGATTTCGCGCAAGGGCTCGGCACGTCGCTGAAAGTAGGCATCAGTGCCGTACCGGAACAAGTCGATGCGGCTATTGTCTGTCTCGGCGACATGCCGCAAGTCGATGCTGCGTTGATCAACCGGCTGATCGCCGCCTTGGATCCTGAGCGCGGCGCACTCGTGGTCGTGCCAAGTATCGAAGGCAGGCGCGGGAACCCGGTCGTCTGGTCACGGCGCTTCTTTCACGATCTGATGACAATTCAAGGCGACATAGGAGCCCGCCACCTGATCGGCAATTACGCCGAGGCGGTTGTCGAAGTACCGGTTGCCGGCGAGGCGGCGCTGACCGACGTCGACACGCCCGAGTCGCTTTCCGCCGTCAAGGCAGAAATCGAGCGCGCCTGAGATTCGAATCATTGATTGCTTCCCGCGACTCGCACCTATCTTGAGCAGACGCTTGGCGAGGGAAGGGTGATGACCAACGTCTATGCGCCTATTGTGCGCGCGCTCGTCGCGGTGGCTCTGGTGGCGGCAACTGCCACGCTGATGTTCGTCGCGGTCAGCACGATACGTCTCGCCGCTACGTGGTCCTCCGCAATCATCTGAAATCTATAAGCAATTCTAGCTTCTTGCGGGCTGCTGCTTTTTGCCCTAAATAATGACTGACCGGTCAGTCATGGTGCAGCGATGTTGCGTCCACCAGCAAGGTCCCGCAAGCCGGCAACGAACAGGGAAAACCGGCGCAAGCGCGCGGTGCAAGCCGCCCGCGCGGCCCAGCTTCCTGCCAGTGCGGCGCGCAAGGCGCGTAGCGGCGAAAGACGGGACGCCATCCTTTCGGCAGCGCTCGATGAATTCTCCACCCGCGGCTTCGAGGCCGCTCGGCTGGACGACGTCGCGAAGCGCGCGGGGGTCGCCAAAGGGACCATCTATCTGTATTTCCGCGACAAGGAGGCTCTGTTCCAGGAATTGATCCGCGCCATGCTGACGCCTCTCGTCGGTACGATCGAGGCGCTGGGTCAGGCCGAGTTGCCGCTCGCCGTGCTGGCTGATCGCCTTGCCGACTTATTCGTGCGCGAAGTTTACGAGACGAGGCGCAAGGACGTCATTCGCCTCATGATTGCCGAGGGCAGACGCTTTCCTAAACTTGCTGAATTCTATTACCGGGAAGTACTGTCACGCATCATTGCGGCCGTGCGCGCGTTGCTTCGACGCGCCGCCGCGCGTGGCGAGGTCCCCGAAGCACTTGCCGAGTTTCCGCAAATCATCGCTGCGCCCGGGTTGGTCGCGATCATCTGGAGCGGCCTGTTCGAACGCTTCGAGCCGCTCGACGTTCGGAAAATGATGAAAACTCACGTCGAGCTGCTCTTCGCGCCGAGGAGCGCATAAAAATGAAGCTCAATGGCCTGCGTATAGCGATGCTGGCCGTGCTGGTGCTCGGCGGCTGCGACAACGGCAACAACCGGGTCTTGCAAGGCTGGGTCGAAGCCGAATTGATCTTCGTGTCTCCCGACGAGCAGGGGCGCGTCGAGATGCTGAAAGTACGCGAAGGCGATCACGTGAACAAAGGCGATCTGCTCTTTACCGTCGACGATGACCTGCAAAAGGCCGACGTGGTGGTGAGAAATACGGCCGTCATCAATGCCCAGCAGAGCTTCGATCGGGCCAAAGAGCTTTTGAAGTCCGCAGCCGGAACGCAAAAAAATTATGACGATTCGGAAGCCGCGATGCGGCAGGCCAAGGCCAACCTGGAATGGGCCAAGACGCGCCTCGACCGGCGCAATGCGTTCAGTCCCAGCGAGGCCACCGTCGAGCAGATTTACTATCGCCCAGGCGAAACCGTGCCCGCGGGAAGGCCGGTGGTGGCGCTGCTGCCGCCTGGCAATCTCAAGATTCGTTTTTTTGCGCCGCAGGCGATATTGCCCGAGATCAAATACGGCGATGTGGTGGGTGTCAGCTGCGATGGATGCGAGAAAGGCCTGACAGCGAAAGTGAGCTTCATCGCGCGGAGCGCCGAGTTCACTCCCCCGGTTATCTATAGTCAGGAGGAACGCGCCAAGCTGGTGTTCCTGATCGAGGCACGACCCGAAATGCCCGATAAGTTTCGCGTGGGCCAACCTGTCACGGTCACACTGTCGCAAGAGCCGCGTAAATGAATGCGCACGATGTTGTCATCGATGTCCATGGTCTGACCAAGAAGTTCGACGGTCGTGCCGTCGTGCGGAACCTTTCCATGCAGGTCAAGCGCGGCACGATCTACGGTTTTCTCGGCCCCAACGGCTCCGGGAAGACGACCACCATCCGCATGCTATGTGGCCTGCTGACGCCGGACGCCGGGACCGGGACGTGTCTCGGTTACGACATCCGTACGGAAACCGACAAGATCAAGCGTCACGTCGGCTACATGACGCAGCGCTTCAGCCTCTATCAGGATCTCTCGGTGCGCGAGAACCTTGAATTCATCGGCCGGGTC
>DAISKM010000492.1:0-3270 GCA_036820945.1 Pseudolabrys sp. | reverse complement strand
AGCCATTACGTCTTCTGGATCAGAGCTTTCAGAGAAGCCGGCAAAGCCGCGCAAATCGCAGAACAGCGCGGTAATTTCTCGGCGGTGGCTTTCGAGCTGCTTTTCCGCCCCGGAGGCCACGATCAGATCGGCCACTTGCGCAGGAAGGAACCGTCGCAGTCTGCCCATGCGCTCGATTTCGCTAACTTGGTCGGTGACACGCTGTTCGAGCTGTTGGTTCAGCTTGTTGAGATCGTTGAGCAGGCGCGAGTTCTCGATGGCGATGACGGCCTGCGCAGCGAAGTTCTTGACTAGCTCTATCTGCTTATCGGTGAATGGCCGCACCTCCTGGCGATAAATGGAAACCGCGCCGACTACCTCGTCATCCTTCAGCATCGGGACCACGACCAGAGTCCGCGCGCCAGCAAGGTTAATCGTGGCTTCGCGCAATCGGGAGTGTCTCGCGACTGCTGCAGCGTCTGCCAGGTGATAGGCTTCCTTAGTTTTCGCTAGTTGGCCGAGTCCTACATTTGGATTAGGCAGGAATACTGGTTCAGTGCGCAGAAAATCGACATAGGCTGCAGGCGCTCCATGTGTCGCACCGATTCGGTATGCATCTCCCTCGCGCAGCCAGAGATTGCCGAATTTGGCCCCACAAATTCGCACCGCATTTTCCAGCATTGCCTGGAACACCGGTTGCAGCTCACCCGGCGACGAGCTGATAATCTTCAGCACGTCAGAGGTAGCCGTCTGCTGCTCCAGCGCTTCGTGCAACTCGCGGGTGAGCCGCGCGAGATTTGTTTCATTGCCGGCAGCGACGGAACTGCCACGGCGTCTGGCCTTTGGCGCATCCGCCGTCTTGTGGCGTTGCGCTTTAGTTGCTTTGCCGCCTGATTTTTCGCGCCGTCGCATTGCCTCCCCGGGGCTCAGGACAAGGCATCGTAATGGCTCAGGCGAGTCTCGTTAAGGGACTGCCCGATGTCCGCTTTGGGTCATAAGCAGACATACCAGGTCGTCATTCGCGATGTCCGCTTTACCGCCGAAAGCTTAGGGGCGGCCCACGCACATCTGCACTGCCGCCCCCGCTATTGTTAGCCCCACCTCTCGTTGCGGTTACGTCCGCCGTCAACGAGAAGCAGGGCCTTACCTGCTTCGCGGGAATGGGCACGCGGGCAGGCAATCTCAGTTGTCAGATATTCCCGTCGTCGGCCGGCTGAGTTGTGTCCTCAGTTTGTTTTGGAGCCTCGACTATTCCATGTGTCTTTTGACCTTCCAGCCAGCGCTGTCGCCTCGCAGCACTGTCCTTGCCGATCTTCATGACGGAGTGGAGCACGAGAGCTTCAGTTGGGCGAGATGGCGGTCACTCTTCGTCATGCCGCAGACTCGCTGGGCGCGCAACGCGCCGTTTTCCATAGCTGCGCCGACGCCGTCGCCCAATCGAAGGCATGGTCGCTGGGACCGTGCTGCTTCAGACGATCCAGCCGGGCAACGGCCTCCTCAACGCTGGGGCGATGTCCCGCGGCCACCCACCACATCACGAAATAAGGCCCCTCGAAGTGCTCGAACCATTCGGCGCGGCGACCATAGAAGCGCTTGTGAAGCGTCTGATAGACAAAGCGCTCAAGGGCTTCGACGCTATCCCAAACCGATAAATTGATGGCGATGCGCCGATCGGCATAAGGCCGCGTGCTGGTCGAATTGCCGCTTTCATCGATGTAACGCCAAACGAAGCCCGGCGTGCGTTCCGCCAGGCCGTTCACCAGCGCCAGATTGTTCGTGAAATCCGCCATGCGCGGGTCGTCGATCTCATAACGAATGCGACCAATATTGAGTTGCGCAAGATGATGGTTCGCGGGCTGACGCATCGTGCTCACTCTGCCGCCTCCCGAACCGCGCCATTGGCATCCGCTTTGCGCGTGTACTCGTCGATCCGCCGCTCGATCTCGGGACGGAAATGCCGCAGCAAGCCTTGCACCGGCCAGGCCGCGCCGTCGCCGAAGGCGCAAATGGTATGGCCCTCGATCTGCTGGGTGACCTGCATCAGCATGTCGATCTCACGCTTCTGCGCGCGGCCTTCGGCCATGCGGGTCAGGACGCGCCACATCCAGCCCACTCCCTCACGGCACGGCGTGCACTGTCCGCAACTCTCGTGCTTGTAGAAGTACGAAATGCGCGCCATGGCGCGGACAATGTCGGTCGACTTGTCCATGACAATGACTGCCGCGGTCCCGAGTGCGGACTTCTTGTCTCGGCAGCCGTCAAAGTCCATCAATAGCGTGTCTGCCCAGTCCTTCCCTGCCGGCACCAGGGGCATGGACGAGCCGCCCGGGATGACCGCGAGCAAATTGTCCCAGCCGCCGCGGACACCGCCGGCATGCGTGTCCAAAAGCTCGCGCAACGGAATGCCCATAGCCTCTTCGACGTTGCACGGCTTGTCGACGTGACCGGAAATGCAGAACAACTTTGTGCCAGTATTATTGGGCCGACCAATGCCCGCAAACCATGACGCGCCGCGTCGCATGATATCCGGCACGACGGCTATCGATTCCACGTTTTGCACTGTGGTCGGACAACCGTATAGGCCCACATTGGCCGGGAACGGCGGTTTCAGCCGCGGCTGGCCCTTCTTGCCTTCGAGACTTTCGAGCAGCGCAGTCTCTTCGCCGCAGATATAGGCACCGGCGCCATGGTGCACGTAGAGATCGAAATCCCAGCCGTGCAGATTGTCTTTGCCGATTAGCTTGGCTTCATAGGCTTCGTCTATCGCGGCCTGCAGACGTTCGCGCTCGCGGACGAATTCTCCGCGGATGTAGATGTACCCGGCGTTAGCGCCCATAGCACACCCAGCGATCAGACACCCTTCCACCAACAGGTGCGGATCGTGCCGCATGATCTCCCGGTCCTTGCAGGTACCTGGCTCGGATTCATCGGCATTCACGACAAGATAGTGCGGCCGCCCGTCCGATTTCTTCGGCATGAACGACCACTTCAGGCCGGTCGGGAAGCCAGCGCCGCCGCGCCCGCGCAGACCCGACGTCTTCACCTCTTCGATGATCGCATCGCGGCCTTTTTCAAGAATGGTTTTGGTGCCATCCCACGCGCCACGGGCGCGCGCGCCCTTGAGGCCCCAGTCGTGCTGGCCGTAGAGATTTTTGAAGATGCGATCCTTGTCAGCCAGCATCGCTCACGCCTTTTCCTTAAGCGTCGTGGCGCCGCCGACCGGCGCAGACAATTGCCGATCGATCTGCGGGCCCGGCTTCACTTTCTTGCCTGCCGCGAGATTGTCGAGAA
>DAISKM010000491.1:1895-3292 GCA_036820945.1 Pseudolabrys sp. | reverse complement strand
GACAATGGTTGGTCAATGTCCGAGTGCTTAATCGTTACCAATGAATCCCGACGCCCAGAAACGCGCAGCCGCTGCTTGGGCCGCTGACTTCGTTCGCCCCGGAATGCGACTTGGGCTCGGCACCGGATCGACAGCAAAACATTTCGTGGAACTGATCGGCGAACGTGTTCTCGCAGGCCTCTATATTTTGGCGGTGCCGACATCGGAAGCGACGTTTGCCGAGGCGAAGCGTTGCGGTATCGCGCTGACCACTTTGGACGAGACGCCCGAGCTGGATTTGACCGTGGACGGCGCCGACGAAGTCGGTCCTGGCCTTTGTCTACTCAAGGGCGGGGGCGGCGCGTTGCTAAGGGAAAAGATAGTTGCATTGGCCTCTGCACGCATGATTGTGATCGCCGACCAAAGCAAATGGGTCACCCAGCTGGGCCGCTTTCCATTGCCAATAGAAGTGGTGTCGTTTGGACTGGCGGCCACCCAGCGTGCCTTGGAAAAGGCGATCGGCGCCATCCAGAAACCTGGCCCACTGGTATTGCGGCGAAGGAAGGATGAGGAGATCTTCGTTACGGATGGCGGCCACTGGATTCTTGACGCGGCGCTCGCCCGTATTGACGATCCGGTGGCATTAGCGCATGCGATTTCAGGCGTGCCCGGCGTGGTCGAGCATGGTCTGTTTATTGGTCTCGCGCATATGGCCATTATTGGCGGCTCAGAAGGCGTAAAAATCGTCGAAAGGCCGTGAATCTCTAGCTAGATGGAGTTTGTAAATGAGCGTCACCGAGGCCATCAAAAAAGCTGCCAGGCCTGCAGCACTAGGGATAATGCTGGCTGCAGCGGGCATGTCCGCCCACGCACAGCAGCCGTCCGCGAGTGCTATGGCGACCGCAAAGGAATTGATTACGGTAACCGGTGCCACAACTTTATTTGGTCCGCTCATTGCAGGCGTAGTGGAACAGGCAAGGAATTTGTATTTGCAGCAGGACCCCAGCCTGGCCAGGGATTTGAATGAGATCGCAGCGCAGCTACGCAACGACCTTCAGCCGCGGTTCGCGGAGCTGACTGATGAGGTAGCGCGACTCTATGCGAGCAATTTCACTGACCAGGAGCTCAAGGATATTCTGACCTTTTACAAGTCCGCGTCGGGAAAGAAGTTGTTGGCCGAACAACCGAAAGTTGTCGATACAAGCATGAAGTTTGCACAGGATTGGGCAAACAAACTATCCGATCAGGTCGTTACAAAAATGCGCGATGAACTGAAGAAGCGAGGCCACGCGCTTTGATGTGTGAGCGCCAGCGGACAGTCGACGGTCCTTGCTAGCGCGGGGCGGAGCGGGTCAGATCTTGGCGCAGGCGGCGACGGTGAGGTAGACGAGCTTCGCCTGGAGGCTGCGCAGCGGCAT
>DAISKM010000491.1:0-1885 GCA_036820945.1 Pseudolabrys sp. | reverse complement strand
CGGGGTCCGGTGGCGTGCGCGCGGCGCGAATTGCCTCCGGCTATGGCGCGCGCGTCATGATCGCCGAAGAATACCGTGTCGGCGGCACCTGCGTCATTCGTGGCTGTGTGCCAAAAAAGCTTCTGGTGTATGCGTCGCGTTTTTCAGATGAGTTTGAGGATGCCGCCGGCTACGGTTGGTCCGTCGGCATGCAAGAGTTTGATTGGGCAACGCTGATAGCCAACAAAGACCGAGAAATCGCCCGGTTGGAGACCGCTTACACGACAACTCTCGAACGCTACAACGTCCAGATTGCAAAAACCCGAGCGGTGCTTGAAGACGCTCACACGGTTCGCCTGGCAACGGGCGCACGCGTACGGGCCCAAACAATTCTCATTGCCACCGGTGCAAGGCCGCACCATGGAACGCCAATCGCCGGAGAAAACCACGTCATTTCGTCAAACGAAGCATTCCATCTGAAAAAATTGCCGAAGCGCATTTTGATTCAAGGCGGTGGTTACATCGCGGTGGAATTTGCCGGAATCTTCAACGGCCTGGGTTGCGACGTAACCCTTGTGTATCGCGGCGAGAAGATCCTGCGCGGATTTGATGAAGACGTGCAGGAGCATCTGATGCGCGAACTCGGACTACGCGGCATCCGGATTCTGACCCGCAAGATCGTGAAGGCAGTCGAGAAGGTTGATCACGGGTTCGACGTTTGCCTTTCCGACAACGAGCAGATCCTGGTTGATCTCGCAATGTTCGCAACCGGGCGACGGCCGAATAGCGAAGGGCTTGGGCTGGAGAGTGTCGGCGTAAAGATCTCGGAACGAAACGGCATACTGGTCGACGCCTATTCGAGAACATCGGTTCCCAACATCTATGCCGTGGGTGACGTCACCGATCGGGTCAATCTGACGCCGGTCGCAATTCGCGAAGGCCATGCTTTTGCGGACACCGTCTTCGGCGGCAAGCCGACCGCAGTGGATCATACCAAAGTCCCTACGGCGGTCTTCTCCGAGCCAGAGGTGGGTGTCATCGGACTCACCGAAAAACAGGCGATCGAGCAATTCGACAGGATCGACGTTTACAAGACCAGCTTTCGCCCAATGAAGGCGACGCTGTCCGGACGCGACACGCGAGTGTTCATGAAGCTTGTCGTCGATGGCAACACCGACAAGATCTTGGGCTGCCATACGGTTGGCCCCGATGCCGCTGAATTGATCCAGGTAGTGGGAATCGCCGTAACAATGGGTGCAACCAAAGCCGATTTCGATGCGACCATGGCTGTTCACCCCACCGCTGCCGAAGAACTCGTCACGATGCGCGAAAAAGCCATGAGCTACGAGCGGGCGGCCGCCGAGTAAGGCCAAAACTAACCGAAAATTGCTGAAAAACTGGCCTCGCCAGCCCACGGTGCTGTATAAGGCCGCCCAAAAGCGGAGTAATGCGCAATGGCGGAACGTTGGACGCCCGATGGTTGGCGCAACAAGCCGATCGAGCAGGTCCCGGACTATCCGGACCGGCAGGCCCTGCTTGATGTCGAAAAGCAGCTCGCTACGTTTCCTCCTCTGGTGTTTGCCGGAGAAGCTCGCAATCTGAAAAAGCAGCTGGGGCGTGTGGCCAAGGGCGAGGCGTTCCTGCTGCAAGGCGGTGACTGCGCGGAAAGTTTTGCTGAACACGGTGCCAATAACATTCGCGACTTTTTCCGGATGTTCCTACAGATGGCCGTCGTGTTGACCTACGCCGCTGCTTCGCCGGTAGTGAAGGTTGGTCGCATCGCCGGGCAATTCGCCAAGCCACGTTCCTCGCCCAGCGAGAAGCGAGACGGCAAGGAATTGCCGAGCTATCGCGGCGATATCATCAATGACATCGGCAATCGCTGGGACACGATCAAGAAGATCAA
>DAISKM010000490.1:0-3296 GCA_036820945.1 Pseudolabrys sp. | reverse complement strand
GATGAGATAGCCGCGGTCGAGCTGCGGGATGAAGCCGACCGGCGGCTTGCGGAATTCGTTGAGCCCGAATGCGATGATGCCGGCATAGACCAGAAGCATCAGCACCGCGACGCGCACGAGCTTCCCCGAGAGCCAGCCGTACCCGTGTGTCAGCTTGTCGAAATAGCGGTTGAACAGGCGGAAGAAGGCGCGAAAGGGCCTGCTCCACCAGTGCCCGTCCTCAAGTTCGCTATGAGGCTTGAGCAGCAGCGCGCACAGGGCCGGCGAGAGCGTGAGTGACACGATCAACGAGATCACAGTGGCGCCGGCGATGGTCAGCGCGAACTGCCGGTAGAACTGACCGGATATTCCGGTAATGAAAGCGGACGGAATGAACACCGCCGACAGCACCAGCGCGATCGCGATCAGCGCGCCGCCGACTTCGTCCATGCTTTTGACCGCGGCGTCGTGGGGACTTAAGCCCGCCTCGATATTGCGCTGGACGTTCTCCACCACCACGATGGCATCGTCGACCACAATGCCGATCGCCAGAACGAGTCCGAAGAGCGAAAGATTGTTCAAGGTGAAGCCGAACATCGCCATGAAGAAAAAGGTGCCGATCAGGGATACGGGAATGGCCACGATCGGAATAATCGCTGCGCGCCAGGTCTGGAGGAAGAGAATGACCACTAAAACGACGAGAATGATCGCTTCGCCGATGGTCTCCTCAACCGCGTCCACCGACTGCTGAATAAATTCGGTCGGGTTATAGATGATGTCGTATTTCAGGCCGGGCGGAAACCGCTTGGCCAGTTCATCCATAGTCTTTTTGATATTCGTGGCCGTCGACAATGCATTCGATCCCGGCCGCTGGAAGATGCCGATTGCGATCGCCGGATCGCGGTCGAGATAGGAATTGGTCGAATAGTCCTGGGCAGCAAGCTCGACGGTCGCGATATCTTTCATCCGCACCACGGCGGTTGCCGTCTGCTTGATGAGGATGTTGCCGAACTCCTCGGCACTCGTCAGGCGTCCCAAAGTCTGCACCGAAATCTGGAACGCACCGGGCTTGTCAACCGGCGGCTGATTGAGCACGCCGGACGCGACCTGTACGTTCTGGCCCTGCAGCGCAAGCACAACGTCGTTTGCGGTAAGGCCCACCGACTGCAATCGATCCGGGTCGAGCCAGGCGCGCATCGCATAGTCGCGGCTGCCGAACACGATCAGCGAACCGACCCCATCGATGCGGGTGATGGTGTCAACGATCTCGATGGTGGCATAGTTGGATATGAACAGCGTGTCGCGAGATTTATCCGGCGAGTAGAGATGCACGACCATCATCAAGTCGGGCGAGCTCTTGTCCACCTTCACGCCGATATTGCGCACGTCCACCGGCAGGCGCGGCTGCGCAATGGCGACACGATTTTGCACCTGCACCTGCGCGATATCGAGGTTGGTGCCGATGTCGAAGGTCACGTTGATCGTGAAGCGCCCGTCGCCGGTCGAATTCGACGCTAGGTAGATCATATTCTCGACGCCATTGATCTGCTGCGCGATCGGCGTGACCACCGTGGCAGCCACGACGTCGGCGCTGGCGCCGGGGTACTGGCCGGTGACCGTAATGGTCGGCGGGGCAATCTCAGGATATTGCGCAACCGGCAGCCGGGAGAACGCGACGCCGCCGAGAATCACAAACACGATCGACACCACCGAAGCGAAAATCGGCCGATCGATGAAGAAATGTGAAATACGCATGAGCGATAACGCGCGTTATTTGGCTGCTTGTGGTGCGCCGCCGGACGGCTTGGCGCCAGCTTCTTCTGGCTTCACCTTCTGACCGGGTCGAGCCTGCATCAGGCCACTGATAACGACGCGATCATCCGGGCCGATGCCATCCTTGATGACGCGCAGGCCGTCCTTTGTGACCTGCCCGAGCGTTACGTATTTCGGTCGGGCCGTGTCCTGGTCGTCGATGACCATCACGAATCGACGCGCCTGCTCGGTGCCGATGGCCACATCCGGCACCAGCAAGCCCTCGTACGGCGGGGTGCCAGGCACGCGCACGCGCGCGAACATCCCGGGGGTGAAGACTTCCTTCGAATTCGTAAACACTGCGCGCCCGCGGATCGTGCCCGTCGAGCGGTCGATCACGTTGTCAACGAAGTCCATGCGGCCTTCGTGGTCAAAATCGTTCTCGTCGATCAGCTTGAGAGCGACCTGCACACCGGCATTCCGGCTCGCGACATCCTTGCTGGTCGTAGCCAATCGCTGATAACGAAGATACGAAGCTTCGTCGAAGGTGAATTCGAAGTAGATCGGGTCGGTCGACACGATCGTCGCGAGCAACGTGGTATTTCCGCCCGTTCCGCCAGTGACCAGGTTACCCGGCGATACGCGCCGGTCCCCGATCCGCCCCTCGATCGGCGCACGCAAATCGGTGAATTCGAGATCAAGCTCGGCCTGACGTACGGCGGCCTCGTTGTTAGCCACCGAAGCCTTGGCGTTTCGGTAGGCCTGTGCGCGCTGCTCGAACGTCTGGTCGGTGATGGTCTTGTCGCGAACCAGTTGCTGGCCGCGCGTGTAGTCGGATTCGGTGAAGGCAAGATTGGATTGAGCCTGCACAAGGTTCGCGCGCGCCTGGTCGAGCGAATTCTGGAACGGACGCTTGTCTATCGTGAACAGCAAATCACCCTGCTTGACGATTTGCCCGTCCTTGAAATGCAGCTTGTCGAGGTAACCGGAAACCCGCGCGCGAACCTCGACCGCATTGATTGCGGTAAAGCGGCCGACGTATTCATCATAGTCGACGACCGTGCGCTTGATCGGCTTTGCAACGGTGACGGACGGCGGCGGCGGCGCACCAGCCTGTTGCTGGCGCTCGCTGCAGCTTGCGACCAAAGTCGCAATGGCCAACAGCGCCGCGAGTTTACGCGCGCCATGTATCACAGAAAATGATGATGCCCGATTGATGGAATTCATGAATGCCTGCAGCGAATTTGGCTAGGCGGCACGTCCCCATAGCGTTGGCAATGAGCTATGTCCACTTGCCGCATTAGGCAATAGCGGAATTTCTGGCGTTAAGGCCGCGTTTTGCCGCGGAAAGCGGCAAGCCACTTGGTTCCAAACAGAATTAATAGTGTTGCGCCGTAAACGACCACACCAATCGCCGCCAGAATGGCCAGTGCGCCGAGATCACGCGGTCCACCCCATGTTGCGAGCCAACGGACGACGGGCGCGTGACAGAGCCAAATTGCCGCGGTGAGGACCACTCCCGCGATGGCAAGCCGGACGATCGATCGCTGAAGGCGCTCATCGCG
>DAISKM010000489.1:0-3308 GCA_036820945.1 Pseudolabrys sp. | reverse complement strand
ATGCCGTCTTCGGGCAATTCAGCGCGGATTGCTTCGAGAAAAGCCAGCTGTGGTGCAAGCTTGGCCAGCCTTTCGCGCAGCTTGCCCTGACGGTCGAGCATTTCTTCGCGACGCGGCACTCGCCGCATATTGAACTTGGGGATTTCGTCGATCAACTTGCGAAGAACCGATGCCGCGTCGCCGATAAGCGCCACTTTCGGTTTGTACAGGCGCGCGGGTTCCTCGGGATCGGAATCGACGCGTACGATCTGCAAGTTCTTGTCCACGCCCCATTGTCTCAACGGATTGAACAGCCGGGTACCGACAGCCAGCACCGCGTCAGCTTCCGCCCACAGCTCTCGGCCGAGCGGAAGCGTGACGCTCAAAGGATCGCGGCTGTCGAGTACGCCGCGCCCTCGCCGATAGCCGAGCACCGGCGCCTGCAACATTCTCGACAGGAGAGTCACCTCAGGCGAGGCATCCTGGGCGCCGCCGCCGGCGACAATGAGCACGCGTTTGGACTTGCCAAGAACTTTAGCCGCCGCGCGCAACTTGTCGTCGTCGATTTTTGGGGGACGCGCCGACGAGGGCAGCACGATGGCGGACACCCAGCCGCGCTGTCCCCAAACATCGATCGCGCATTCGATCGCGGCCGGTCCAGGTCGCCCGCGGCGCATGGATTGGATCGCCTTCGCGACCTTGCGCGAGGCATCAACCGGCCCATCGATGTGGGACGAATGATCCACCAGGCGCGCAATTATGCCTGCCTGATCGCGAATCTCGTGCAGATGGCCTTCGTGCCTGCCGATCGCTGCTGCGGGAATTTGCCCGATCAACGCCAGCACAGGGGCATTCATTCCGTAAGCCGTGAGCAGCGCGGCGCCCGAGTTAAGGAGGCCGGGGCCTGGCACCACGGAGTAAGCCTGCGGCTTGCCCGTCGCCAACGCCGCACCCAGAGCCATGTAGGCCGCGCCTTGCTCGTGCCGGGTGTGGACAACGCGCAGAAAATCGCCGGCACGCTGAAAGGCGTCGAACAGACAGTCGTTATGGATTCCAGGCAGCGCGTAGACGGTGTCGAGCCCATGGCCGATAAGGGTCGCAACCACCGCCTCGGCAGTCGTCATGTCCGCCACGGACGGCCTGGTCTTCTTTTGAACTCGAGATTTGGGCATGCGGGCGTTTGGTTACTGTGGACCGAGTGTGCAGACCGTAGGGCAACATGTCGAGCCTGGGTTGCCTTGACAAAGCCGACCCCCCATGCGCTTTTCGCCGGCCTCACACCCGGATCGCCACCTCGTTCTTCGGACATTCCCATGCATCGTTATCGCTCACATACCTGCGGCGCGCTTCGCGAGAGCGATATCGGCAAGACGGTTCGCCTTTCGGGCTGGTGCCACCGCATTCGCGATCACGGGGGAGTGCTGTTCATAGATTTGCGGGATCACTATGGCCTCACACAAGTTGTGGCCGATCCCGATAGCAAGGCCTTCAAACTGGCCGAGACGCTGCGCTCGGAATGGGTCGTGCGTGTCGACGGCAAGGTGCGCCCCCGGCCGGCCGGCACCGAAAATCCCGATTTGCCGACCGGGCAGGTCGAGGTCTACATCGACGAGATCGAGGTGCTTGGCCCTGCGGCCGAGCTGCCCATGCCGGTGTTCGGCGAACAGGAATATCCGGAAGAGATCAGGCTCAAGTACCGGTTCCTCGATCTGCGGCGCGAGCAATTGCACGCAAACATCATGTTGCGCGGCAGGATAATCGACTCGATTCGACGGCGCATGAAGGACGCCGGCTTTTTCGAATTTCAGACTCCTATTCTCACCGCCTCCTCGCCGGAGGGTGCGCGCGACTACCTGGTGCCGGCCCGCCTTCATCCTGGAAAATTCTACGCGCTGCCCCAGGCGCCACAGCAATTCAAGCAGCTGATCATGGTTGCTGGATTCGATCGTTACTTCCAGATCGCCCCTTGCTTCCGTGACGAAGACGCGCGCGCCGACCGCTCGCCCGGGGAGTTCTATCAACTCGATCTCGAGATGAGCTTCGTCACCCAGCAGGATGTGTTCGACGCGGTCGAGCCGATCATGCGCGGCGTGTTCGAAGAATTCTCAAACGGAAAGTCGGTGACGGCCAAGTTCCCGCTCATCCCCTATGCCGAGGCATTGCGCAAATACGGCACCGACAAGCCCGACTTGCGCAATCCGATTGTCATGCAGGACGTCAGCGACGCGTTTCGCGGATCTGGATTCAAGATCTTTGCCAACATCCTCAATAAAGACGCGTCTGCCCAGGTATGGGCAATTCCCGCCCCGAAAGGCGGCAATCGCGCTTTCTGCGACCGCATGAATTCGTGGGCGCAAGGCGAGGGCCAGCCAGGGCTTGGCTACATTTTCTGGCGCGAGGGCGAGGAAAGCGGCGCCGGTCCGTTGGCCAAGAACATCGGCCCCGAACGCACAAAGCAGATCGCCGATCAGCTCAGGCTCGGCGTTGGCGACGCGGTATTCTTTGTCGCAGGCAAGCCGAAGGATTTCTTCAAGTTCGCAGGACTTGCACGGGCGAAGATCGGCGAAGAGCTTGGTCTCATCGACAAGGATCGCTTCGAGTTCTGCTGGATCGTCGACTTTCCGATGTACGAATGGAACGACGAGGAGAAAAAGATCGATTTCTCCCATAATCCGTTTTCGATGCCGAATATGCCGGTGGAGGAATTTCTTGCGCTGGATCCGAAGGACAACGACAGGCTCCTGTCGATCAAGGCGATTCAATACGACATCGTCTGCAATGGCGTGGAGCTGTCGTCAGGCGCGATCCGGAATCACCGTCCTGAAGTGATGAAAAAGGCCTTCGCCATTGCCGGCTATGGTGAGGACGTGCTGGAGAAAAAATTCGGCGGCATGCTGCACGCGCTATCGCTCGGCGCGCCGCCGCACGGGGGCATCGCGCCGGGCATCGATCGCATCGTCATGCTGCTAGCCGGCGAAGAAAACCTGCGCGAGGTGGTGCTGTTCCCGATGAACCAGCGCGCCGAAGACCTGATGATGGGCGCACCGTCGGAGGTCTCGCCCAAGCAGCTCAAGGAGCTGCACATCAGATTGGAGCTGCCGAAGAAGTGACGCTTCTCCACGTGTCATTGCCGGCACGAGGCCGGGCACAGCGCGCAATGGCATTCCTTACTTATCCGGCAGCGGGATGAACTCGATTTCGTCGCCCGGCACTTTGCCGAAATGGCCGGCTTTCCATTCAGCCTTCGCCTGCTCGATGCGCTCCTTGCGCGAGGAAACGAAATTCCACCAGATGTGACGTGGCCCATCCATCGGCGCTCCGCCGAGGAT
>DAISKM010000488.1:0-3308 GCA_036820945.1 Pseudolabrys sp. | reverse complement strand
GGTCAATCTGTTGGGCCTGGTTGCCGGGTTCGACCTGCGGCATCCGGGTCTCAAATTGCCCGGCTTCGGCCGTATCGGCCTGGAACCGCCGGTAACAACCGCGCAAGCGCGTTGAAGCGACCCGATCTCACGGCGATTTGTCGTGCGCAACCTTTTGCCAGGATGACGTGGTGGCTCGCGCCATGGCAACTTGGCCAAGTTGAGGCTGCCGATGCGCGATACGGCTCCATTGCTCGACAAGATTCGCTTTCCCGCCATCCGCCGCGGCAAGCTTGAAACGCTGCAGGTCAATGTTGGCTACCGCTGCAACCAGTCCTGTTTCCACTGCCACGTCAATGCGGGTCCTACCCGAACCGAGGAGATGACGAGCGAAATCGTGGGTCTGGTGCTGGAATTTATTCGCCGTCAGAAGATTGCAATCCTCGACATCACGGGCGGCGCGCCCGAGCTCAATGCACACTTTCGGAGATTGGTTCAGGAAGCGTGCAGGCTCGGCACTAAGGTCATCGACCGCTGCAATCTCACGATTCTGGAACAACCTGGCCAGGAAGACCTCGCGGAATTCCTGGCGAGCGAGCGCGTCGAGGTGGTCGCGTCAATGCCATGCTACCTACGAGACAATGTCGAGCGTCAGCGTGGCAAGGGCGTGTTTGATGCTTCGATCCGCGGCCTCCGACGCCTCAATGCACTCGGCTACGGGCGCGATCCGACACTGACTCTCAACCTCGTTTACAATCCGCAGGGACCATCGCTGCCTCCACCGCAGGGTGCGCTGGAAGCCGATTACAAGCGGGTGCTCTGTGACCAATATGGCATCTCGTTTAATAGACTTTACGTCCTCGCCAACATGCCAATCCAGCGCTTCGGCTCTACCCTCGTTACGAACGGCGAATTCGAAAGCTATCTTGGTCTTCTCCAAGATGCCCATCTCGACGCCAACCTTGACGGCGTTATGTGCCGCAACCTGATTTCGGTTGATTGGCGCGGCTATATCTACGATTGCGATTTCAACCAGATGCTCGATCTGCCGATGTCGCGGGGGCCACACCGCCGTGTGCACCTCGCTGATCTGCTGGACGATGATATCGACGGCAATCCGGTTCGTGTCGCAGGCCACTGCTACGGCTGCACCGCGGGCCAGGGCTCAAGCTGCGGCGGCGCGCTGAAAGAGGCGGCGGAATGAGCGACACGAGATTATCGATCATCATGCCGGTGCTGGACGAGGTCGCGAATATCGAGCAAGCTTTGGCGGCGCTGAAACCTTACCAGGCGCGTGGCGCTGAAGCGATTGTTGTGGACGGAGGGAGCCGCGATACCACGCTTGCCCTCGCCCGTCCTTTTGCCGATCGCGTTTGCGCCGCATCGCGCGGCCGCGCAATGCAGATGAATGCCGGTCGCGCCGTTGCGCTTGGCGAGGTTCTTCTGTTCCTGCACGCAGATACCCGCCTTCCGGATAATGCGGACACCCTTCTTCTTGATGGCCTTGCGCGCTCCGGTCGCGTCTGGGGACGCTTTGACGTGCGCTTTGATTCTGGTGGGTTGCTTACTCTGGTCGCGGCCATGATGAATCTGCGCTCGCGCTTGACCGGCATTGCTACCGGTGATCAGGCCTTGTTTGTCACTCGTGCCGCGTTCGATGCCGCCGGGGGTTTTCCGCCAATTCCGCTTATGGAAGATATTTCGTTGTCGAAGCATCTGAAGCGCATCGGACCGCCGCTTTGCCTCCGCGCACGTGTTACGACCTCAGCACGCCGCTGGCAGGCAAACGGAACCCTACGGACGATCCTGCGGATGTGGCGGCTGCGGCTGGCCTACTTCTTCGGCGCCGACCCCGCGCGGCTTGCGCGACAGTACGGCTATGCCTCCGCCGAACAATAATTTTGCCTCGATTGCTGTTCTGGCGAAAGCTCCAATTCCCGGGCTCGTCAAAACTCGTCTTATTCCGACCATTGGCGCCCATGCGGCGACGGTGTTGCAGGAGCGCCTGACGGAGCGCGCGGTCGCCACCGCCCTCGCCGCCAATGTAGGACCCGTCACGCTGTGGTGCGCGCCTAACAGCACGCACACCTCGTTTCTCAACCTGGTCGCGCGTTTGCGCATCACTCTCAGGCCCCAGCCTGATGGCGATCTGGGAGCGCGCATGCTCGCGGCAACGGCCGCAAGTCGCGGACCCGTGCTGGTTATGGGCACCGACTGCCCTGCTCTGACAGATATCCATCTTCGCAGCGCAGCCGATGCTCTCCGCGATGGCACAGATGTCGTTCTGATTCCCGCCGAAGACGGCGGCTATGTCCTGATCGGCACGCGTTCCATGCAACCCACACTATTCGCCGACATGAGGTGGGGGACGGAAACTGTTCTCGCCGAGACCCGCGCCCGCGTGATCGCGCAACGGCTCGTCCTGGCCGAGCGCCCTCCTCTATGGGACGTTGACACCGAAATCGATCTGGCGCGGCTTGAGCGCGAGTATCCCGAGCTGCGACTGTGATTTTTGCTTGCGCTATTGCACGCGTATCAGGACCAGACCCAGGACAATCAAGCAGGCAGCAACCACGCGCACGACTCGCAACGGTTCCTTGAGTACCAGCACCGCAATGGCCGCGCCAAACAAGACGCTCGTCTCACGTAGCGCCGCAACAATCGCGATGGGCGCGACCGTCATGGCCCAGATCGCAATTCCATAGGAAAGGAGTTGCAAGGCGCCGCCGGCAAAACCGCGCTGCCAGTAGCGATGCATTGCGGGGAGGACCTTGCGACCGTCGCGGTATAGTGCGTAAGGCACCATCACGACCGCGATACCAACAAACAACCAGAGCGAATAGGCATTGGGATTGACGGAAAGCCGCGCACCGATGCCATCCACGACAGAGTACGCACAAATTGTCAGCGCGGTGAAAAACGCAAAGCCGACGGCGCGCAGATCGATTTGTCTGAACTCGCGGCCGCCGCCGGCCGACAGCAGAAACACTCCCGCCACCAGTGCAAAAATCCCACTCCATCCAGTGGAACTCAATCGCTCGCCGATAAAAACCGCGGTGGCAGCCGCCGTCATCAGTGGAGCAGAGCCACGGGCGATTGGATACACCTGACCAAGATCGCCGGTGCGGTAGCTCTCGATCAATGACGCGAAGTAGACGAGATGGATCGCGATCGAAGCGATCAGCCAGGGCCAAGCGGCCCACGCCGGCAAGCCCACCAATGGCAGTAACAACAATGCCACCAGACCCGCGCCCACCGAAATCAATGGCGTGGTGGATAGCGGATCGAGGCCAACCTTGATCAGCGCGTTCCAGCCTCCGTGGCACGCG
>DAISKM010000487.1:0-3312 GCA_036820945.1 Pseudolabrys sp. | reverse complement strand
GTATCGCGCGCTTCATGCGGATGCTGCCGCCGAGATCGCGGCTGACAATGCGCAGGATCTCGGCGGCAGCATCCGCATGAAGCGCGCGATACCCGGCAATCCAGCGTGAAAACACATTGTACATCACAACGGCAGGGATTGCCGCCACCAGGCCCAACGCTGTTGCAAGGAGCGCTTCGGCGATGCCCGGCGCCACCACAGCCAGATTTGTGGTGTGCGACTTCGAAATGCCGATGAAGCTGTTCATGATGCCCCAGACGGTTCCGAACAATCCCACAAATGGAGCGGTGGCGCCTATGGTGGCGAGGATGCCGGTGCCGCGGATCATGCTGCGACCGGCAGAAGCTTCGAGGCGCTCAAGGCGCGACGCGATGCGTTCTTTGACGCCGGTCGGCGACATTGCGTCGGCGGACAGACGCAATTCCGCGTCCGCCGCGCGCAGCAAGACGGCGGGTCCGTTGTCGCGGCCTTTCATGCGTGCGACCGCTTCGCTCCAGGAGCGGGCCTGATTGAGTGCATTGATTGCTGCGCGCATGCGTCGGCGCGCAATCAACAGTTCGATTGTCTTGGCGAACCAGACCGTCCAGGTCAGCACCGAGGCAAAGGCAAGGCCGACCATCACCGCTTTGACCACGATATCGGCCGCCATGAACATGCCCCAGGGCGACAAGTCGCGTGGCAGTTTGAGCGCAATCTCGGTCGAGGCGGCAGACGGTTGGGCTGATGGCTGAGCGGCAGGGACAGGATCGGACGGCGCGGGCGCAACTTGATGAGTCGAGGCAGATGGTGAAGCAGTTGGCGGCGACGACGGCTCCTGCGGTGTCGTTTGCCCAAAGAGTAGGGCGGGCTGAATGAGACTTATGGCAACGATGGCTGCCACCACATCATACCGGCGACAATAACGGGTCATTGAACTTTCGATCCTTTCCGCCACGGCCATCCTAACACGTTCACTCGGCTGGTCGCAGCTGAGGGGTGGCACGCTTGGCATTGAGCGCCTTACGGTCGGCGCGCTTGCGCAGCCACATGATGATCCCTGTGACTGCAAAAATGGTCGGAAAAACGCCGGTCAAAAACACGATCACCGCCCAAACCGGTCCGCTGTGACTGCCTTCGTGGATCCATCTGATCCAGGCCGCCGCACGGTCACCCGGCTGCAGGCGGGTGACGGTTGCCTGGCCGCTGCGGTCGTCGACCGTTACGCTTAGCGCTTCGCCGCGTTCTGCCATTTGGACGCGCCAGTTCAGACCGGCTTCGCCGCGTTGTTGCAACGGCAGGAACAGCGCGACCGGCGCGGCGTTTGCTGCAGCCTTGAGTGCAACTTCCAGGGCGCGGTCTGCGGTCAGGTTAGCATGTTGAGCGGCTTGGCCTCCGCGCGGCGGTTGCTCATTCATCGTCGTTATCGATGACATTGCGTCGCGTGCGGTTTGCGGGAACGAGAGATAGATGCTGGTCAGCGAGACCACTGCCAGCGGAATCGAAATCCAGAAGCCGAGCAGATGGTGCAAATTGAAAGTGAAGCGTGTCGAACGCTTCCAGCGCAGGGCGCGCAGCAAATCGCTCCCGCGCGGCCACCAGAGCCACAAGCCTGTCAGCGACATGATCAGCATGCCGACGCCGACCCAGCCCACAATGGACATGGCGATCATCAAGTTGCAGCGCGATCACCCGGATCACGTTTCGCTGGTCGAGCTCACGGCGGTCTATCACAATTTGCTCCGGCAGTGGGCTGAGCTATAACCGCGCCCGGTTGCGAAACTCCATCCGCGATGCATCAGCCTCAGTGCGCGCATGCTCGTGCTTCCAAAGGAATTTCCATGTTCACGATGTCCCAGGCTTCGTTGCCGGTTTTCGAGATTGGCCTTAATGCGCTCTCGGGCGTGCTCGACAAAGCGGCAGTTCACGCTGCAGCTAAGAAGGTCGATCCCTCGGTTCTGCTGGGCTTGCGGCTGGCTCCCGACATGTTCGCGCTCGGCCGTCAGATTCAAGTCGCATGCGACCAGGCCAAGAATGGCTCGGCGCGCCTCGCCGGTGTTGAGACTCCGAAGTTCGACGACACCGAGACGACCATTGAGCAATTCAAGGAGCGGATCGCCAGAACCATCAGCTTTCTCAAGACGCTCGACGGCAAGGCCATAGACGCGTCATCCGAGCGTGAGATCACTTTTCCGCTTGGGCAGAACAAGGGCAGATGAAAGGCTGCGACTATCTTAATCACTTCGTGCTGCCGAACTTCTACTTCCACCTCACCGCTGCGTATGCGGTTGTGCGAAATTTCGGCGTGGATGTCAGCAAACGAGACTTTATCGGAGCGATTCCCCTCAAGCTGATCTAACTGACTTGCAAGGATTAGCCCCAGGCGACCGCCCGGGCTAACGTAAAGCAAGAGTGGCAAACGCTATTTCAGGCGCTGCGCCGCTTCCTGTACCAGGCTCAGATCCGAGTACTTTTTGACATCGATCTTATTTTTCACGAAGCCGAGCTCGTGGGTGACGTCGACGTTGCGCTGTAGCGCTTCAAGATTCGGCAGCAAGTTCGGGTCGCGATAGGTGTCCTTGTTGGTGAACAGCCAGTCAAACCGCTCGGGCGGCGCCTTCGTGATCTTCGAGGCGATTTGAGCCACCTCGTCATGGTTTTTCGGGTCGAGGTACCAGCGCGTGATGCGCAGCATGTCTTCCATAAAATCGACCATGGCGGCGCGATTCTTGTCGATGAACGACTTGCGCGCGGTCCAGACGATCATCTGCGTCACGCCCAGCGCTTCGCTCTGCTTGAACAACACTTTTCCTTCTTCGCGGAGCTTGGGGTTGAAGGCAAATGGCAGCACCGCAGGGACGAGATCAGCTTTCTTCTCCAGCAGCACGGCGGGCATGGCCGGAAGCGGACTTTCGACCATCGTGTAATCGCGTTTTTCCTCAAGGCCATGCTTTCGCAGCATCGTGCGCATGGCGATATCGACCGCGCTGCCGCCGGCATTCGTGCCGATCACCTTGCCCTTGAGATCCTCGACCTTATTGATGCCGCTGTCCTTGCGGACGAAATATTCCTGCGTGTAGTAGCCGGGCACGCCGTCCTGGAATTCGTCGGCGATGACGCGAATATCGTCAAGGCCGGCGTTTTCGATCGCGATCGCCAATGACGAATAGGCGAGGTTTGACACCTCCAACTCATTGTTGGCAATCGCCGTGATCATTTGCGGCGTGCCCTGATAGCGGACCGCTTCGACCGTGTAGGACTTGCCCATATGCTTGGCCAGGTCCTTCTTCTCCAGAACGATTGACGCCCAATTGGAAACGGGCGCCACCCATGACA
>DAISKM010000486.1:0-3314 GCA_036820945.1 Pseudolabrys sp. | reverse complement strand
TACGAAACACCTATCGGCCTTCAGCTTGGGCAAAATACGTCGACGAAAAGGCTCGAAGAGTTGGACAGGCTTCGAGCGGGTGCATTCAAATGCTCGACCCTTTTGGGGTTTCAGGGCAATGATCGGGGACCGAGCTTTACGGCGAGACAACGGTTCCCAAGCCGGGCAAGATTAAGCGCCGCACGGTACGACCTAGGCCTCGATCCCAATCCCGCCGTGCGCGAAAGTTTCGAGTGTGATGCATGGCCGATGACTACCAGACCATTTGCCTTCAGCGCACCGACGCGGTCGCGACGCTAACACTTAATCGCCCGCAACGGCTAAACGCGATCAACAAACAGATGCTTGCCGAGCTGCAGCACGCGCTCGAAACTGTAGAACGAGACCCGGACTTGCGCGCGCTCGTAGTCAATGGTGCCGGTGGGAATTTTTCGTCCGGCTTCGATCTCAGTGAGCAAATGGAAGCGCGTCCTTCCGGCGTCGAGGTCTGGCGCGAAATCCTTGAGCGCGACTTCAATACCGTCACGCGGTTCTGGCATTTCAGCAAGCCAACCATCGCGGCCGTCAGCGGTTATTGTCTGGCAGGAGGCTGCGAATTGGCGCTTTGCTGTGACATCACACTCGCAAGTGGAGACGCTATATTTGGCGAGCCCGAATTGAAATTCGGGGCTGGAATCGTCGTCATGATCCTGCCGTGGTTGGTTGGACCCAAACACGCCAAGGAAATCATATTGCGCGGCATGGACCGCATTTCCGCACAAGAGGCGCTTAGGATTGGCTTGATCAATCGCGTGCTGTCCGCCGGTGAACTCCACTCCGCCGCGGCGGCGCTCGCGCGCGACATCGCGGTGATTGATCCGCAGCTCGTCCAGCAGACTAAGCGCGCTATCAACCGTACTTTCGAAATTATGGGTCTAGTTGATGCGCTGGAAGCCGCGCTCGACATCGATCTCGCAATCGAAGGTGCGGGTAGCCCAGATAAAATCGAGTTTATGAAGATCGCCCGTGAGGATGGATTACGGGCGGCGATCGCCTGGCGCGATGCCCGCTTCGGGAAGGGCGGCAATGGCTGACAACCTCGGAATTCTGCTGGTAGACGCTTGCCGCAAGTTTGCCGTTCAGCCCGCGCTTGAGGAAAAGGACAACACGGTTAGCTACAGTCAGCTTTCGGCCTTGTCCGGCAAGGTGGCAAGCATATTGCGCGGCTACGGCCTGATGCGAGACGAACCGGTGCTGGTTCCGGTCGCGAATGAGGCGCGCGATGTGGCGGCATTTATCGGCGTTTGGCTGGCCGGCGGCGTGGTTGTGCCGGTCGCTCGGCATTCACCAGCGATAGTGATCGAGGCAACTCGGGCGGTGTGCGGGGCAAGATTTTTTGCAACGGGCTCGGATGAGATCGTGCGGCATAGTGGTCATGAGGCTCCGCACCATCGCGTCATGCTCGCCGATGCCGCCATTATTGTCTTCACCTCGGGTTCAACAGGCCGGCCCAAGGGCGTTGTGCTGAGCCATAAAGCCTTTGCCAGAAAGCTCGAGGCCATCGACAGCAAACTCGGTTTCTCAACTGAAACCCGGGCGCTGCTGGTATTGCAGATTACTTTCGTATTCGGAATCTGGGTCACGCTACTTAGCTTGCTGAAGGGCGGCCGCCTATTGTTGCAGCCGCGTTTTGAAGCGCTCCCCGTCCTTGAAATGCTCGCCAAGCAGCACATCACAGACGCAGCGTTTGTGCCAACAATGCTGCGTAAATTTCTGTCTCTCGATCGCGCCATTTCTGAGCCACTGACCGCCTGCATCAAGCTCGACCGGATTCTGAGCGGCGGCGAGCCGCTCGGCTCTGTATTGAGCCGGCAGCTACGTGACTTCTTGCCAAAGACTGGCCTCGCCGACATCTACGGCCTGACCGAGACTTGCAGTTCGGATTTCTTCCTGATGCCAGAACAGCAAGACAGATTCGCGGGGGCCATTGGCCGCTGTTCCCGAGGAGTAACATTCCGCATAGTCGACGATGAGGGCAATGAATTGCCGGCCGGTACAGTCGGCGAACTGCAGATCAAAACGGCTTTCATCATGAACGGTTACCTCGACGAGCCGGATCTCACCCGCGCCGCTTTTGCAGACGATTTCTTCCGCACCGGCGATCTCGCGCGTATGCGCGGCGACGGGTTAGTGGAGCTGACTGGCCGAGCGAAGGAACTGATTATGCGCGGCGGCGCGAAGATCTCGCCGCTCGAACTCGACTGCCTGCTTGCGCAGCATCCAGCGGTGGCAGCGGCGCTGACCGTTGGGGTGCCCGACCCGTTAATGGGCGAGCGAATCCACGCGCTCGTGGTGCCGCGCAGCGGCGCGGAAATCGATGAGGCCGAATTACGTTATTGGGTCGCCGCCCGGATCGACCGGTTCAAGCAGCCGGATACCTATCACTTCGGATCAGAATTGCCGACCGGGCGTGCCGGCAAGGTCGGTCGCGGAGCCCTGCGCAAGACAATCTGTAATATCGGCCAGTAGCGATCTGCGCAGCTACGCAAAGGGTCGTTAAAACGCTAGTGCAGTCCCAGACCTCACCCCGCTGAGCCAATTCAGATGCTCGACCGACCTTTAGGCACACATCAGCCTTAGGTCGTGGGGCGGCAGTCACGCAGGTCGGGGAGCGCTATGTCCACGCCGAATTGCTCGATCAGTGTTTGCTTGCGGTACCGCCCTGCCCGTCAGCATTTGGCGCAAGCGAGCCGCACCAGTTCGCCGGGATGATCACGCAAGGTGAGTGACCCGGTCATGTCCGATTTTAGGATGAGCCGGGCGCGCCGCAACTGGATGGGCAGGCGCGTGTTAATCGGCTATGTTAATTGCGATGGCCGCGAAAGATCCATTTGCGGAATTCAAGAACCCGTCGCCGCACTATAAGTTCGAAACGACACCGAGCGGCGAGCGCCTTTTGTCGGCTCCCAACGACAGCGAACGTTCCCTGCTCAACTTCCAGCCCTATGCCAAGAGAGCTTTGGCAATCGCACACGAGCATCATCTCAGGATCAGGCCGCATTCAATTCACGGCAGCGAGGGCGAAAGCCTTTATAATCTGATCGTCATTTTTCCCTAAGTGTCGCGGTGAGCATGGCGCGGATAAATTGGCTGCTGTGATCCAACACTGATGGGGTCAATGTCCGCTTTCGGGGGTAAAGCGGACATGATTTTCTGATTTCTCCAGCCGCAAACGCTCTAGCTATTTCCTCTTAGGGCGACTGCGATTTTGCGATGATGTTGTTTCGCGAAGGTTTGTCCATCTCGTGTCAGAGGGCTTACCGTTGGTATAGCTG
>DAISKM010000485.1:0-3314 GCA_036820945.1 Pseudolabrys sp. | reverse complement strand
TATCGAATCCTTCGGAATCGTCGAATTTCTCTTGCTCGTAATCTGCGCACTGGCCATCGCTATCTTGGATTATTGGGTGAGAATGCCATTTTAGCTGGTCGGCGCGCGGCATCGGTGTCGCCAGCTTGCGCGACGCACCGGCCGAATGGTCGCTTCAATTTGCGCGGCTTGGGTTGATTGAGCCATCAAAGAGCGTCTTGCATTAAATCCAGCTCAGAAACCGGTTCAATCGGTTTGTTACTTCCTGCATTCGGCAGAGTGCTCGCTCGAGCCGCCAGGAACGGGATTTTTCCGCGCGGAGACGACGCCCCGAAAAATGCCGACGGCGTGCCGCGGAACAGAGAAACGGAAAGGCGGCGACAAGAAAGCCCGCCAGTGGCGGGCTAACGTGGCGAGTCTCCACAAAGTGCTAGACACCCAGACTGGGTGGTGGGTGCGACAGGGATCGAACCTGTGACCCCTACCATGTCAAGGTAGTGCTCTTCCGCTGAGCTACGCACCCTTCAACCGGAATTGATCTATCGGCTCCAACCCGGGGAGGCAACCCCGTGCAAACGCCCTTTACGCCGCAAGCATTTTCTGGACTTCGTTGACCAGCTCGCGCAGGTGGATCGGCTTGGACAATACCTTCGCCTGCCTCGGTGCATTGGAATCGGCATTGAGGGCCACCGCCGCGAAACCGGTGATGAACATGATCTTGATGTCCGGGTCGAGTTCGGCGGCGCGGCGCGCAAGCTCGATGCCGTCCATTTCGGGCATCACGATGTCGGTGAGCAGCAGCTCGAAAGGCTCCTCACGCAGCCGGTGATAGGCCGACAGGCCGTTGTCGTAGGAAGTGACTTCAAAGCCGGCGTTCTGCAGCGCCTTGACCAGAAACCGCCGCATATCCGTGTCGTCTTCAGCCAGCAGGATCTTCGACATGTACGCAACACCCCGACCGACCGCTCTGGCCGATTCCACCGGGCGATTAAGACTTATGCCCGGTAAACAACGAGTGAACCAAAAGCATGACTTGGCTTTGTGGCCCAGCCATGAACAATAGACGGTATAAGGGGGCCTTAAACCCCGCAACCAACTCAGGGAAATCAAGCTTTCCTACGGTCTTTGCCCTATGAGCGAAATCCGCGACGAACTCGACCCGCCCTTCGAGGTGCTTGAGCCCGCGACATGGCAGGGGCCGGTCCTATTCAATTCTCCCCATAGCGGCTCGACTTATCCGCGTCATTTTTTGGCATCTTGCCGGCTCGACATGGCCACGCTGCGGCGTTCGGAAGACAGTTTCGTCGACGAGCTGATTGCCGGCGTTGTCCGCGAGGGCTTTCCCATGATGCGCGCACATTTCCCGCGCTGCTTCGTGGACGTGAATCGTGAACCTTATGAGCTCGATCCGCGCATGTTCGAGGGGCGCCTGCCCTCCTTTGCGAACACGCGCTCAATGCGGGTCGCGGGCGGTCTTGGGACCGTGGCGCGAGTGGTGGGCGATGCGCAGGAAATTTATGACCAGCGGATCCCTGTCGATGACGCTTTGCGCCGGATTGAGAGCCTTTATAAGCCTTATCATCGCGCCTTAAGACGGCTGTTCACGCGCATGCACCGGGAGTTCGGCGCTGCCGTGCTTATCGATTGCCATTCCATGCCTTCGACCGCAGGTCATCGGGACGAACGGCCGCGGCCCGAATTTGTTTTGGGGGACCGTTATGGCACAAGCTGCGTCGGCGTCGTGGCAGAAACGGTCGAAAAAACGCTGCGCGCGCTCGGGTACACGGTCAGCCGTAACAAGCCCTACGCCGGCGGATTTATCACCGAGCACTACGGTAATCCGGCTGCGGGGCTGCATGCCATTCAGCTTGAGATCAATCGCGCGCTTTATATGGACGAGCGCCGCTATCAGCAATCCTCGACATTCACTCGCCTGGCGGCCGACATGGAGACATTGGCCAGGCGCCTGGGCGAAATCCCTTTGGAGCAGTTGCGGCCCTATCGGGCCGCGGCCGAGTAGATAAAAAAGGGGCCGCTAGCGGGTGCGAGCGGCCCAAGTCTAGGGAGGAAACGCCCAAGGAGGGCAGCAGTAGCTCTCGCTACTGCACTGCAATAAGCTACATCGCGTCGCACAAAAATCAAGGTTCAAAACGGCTTTCCCCATGCTCTTTTTGCATGGCTGGTGCTTGATTCAGGGCTCCACTCGTCAGTGGAATGCAAAAAATATTGAAGTGGAACTCCGCACTGCAACAGGATGGGCACAAATCATTAACCGGCTCGGGTACGCGGCTGTGCTTGGTTGCCGGCAAGCGAACTCTCCGATAGGCCGAAGAGAAACATGACGGCCGTCGATTTCAGCAGCTTCGTCGATCAGCTCGCCACCGCTTCCGGCGACACAATCCTCCCTTTTTTCCGCACGGCCTTGGCAATCGAAAACAAAAAAGTCGGTGGTTTCGATCCGGTCACGGCAGCCGACCGGGCTGCCGAACAGGCCATGCGCGCGGTCATCCGCAGGCATTTTCCCGATCACGGCATTCTCGGCGAAGAGTACGGCTCCGAGCGGACCGAGGCCGAATATGTGTGGGTGCTCGATCCAATCGACGGCACCAAGTCTTTCATCTCGGGCATGCTGGCCTGGGGAACGCTTATCGGCCTCATGCGATTTGGCGAACCGGTGTTTGGGCTGATGCATCAGCCGTTCACCCGCGAACGCTTTTCGGGCGATGGTGGGGCCGCGCGATACCGCGGCCCGGCCGGTAATCGCGATCTCCATGTGCGGGAATGCACGAGCATCGACCAGGCCGTGATGTCCACAACGAGCCCGCTGCTCATGAATCGCGCGGATCGCGCGGCTTTCGCAAAACTGGAAGACAAGGTGAAGCTCTCGCGCTATGGCGGCGATTGTTATGCCTATTGCATGCTGGCGGCGGGGCTGATTGACCTGATCATCGAGACCGAGATCAAGCCTTACGACATTGTCGCGATCATTCCGATCGTTGCTGGCGCCGGCGGCATGGTAACGACCTGGGAGAACGGGCCTGCGCAAAGCGGTGGCCGCATCATCGTGGCAAGCGACAGACGCGTCCACCAGGCAGCGCTGGAAATCTTGAACAGCTAGCGCCACTCAACCGCAGGTCCGGTCTAATAGCGCGGCGTTCCCGGCACGAAGGCATCGAACGCGGCCCAGAATTGCAGTCGATAGTGATCCTGTTCCTGCAGGATTTCGTGCCGGGCCCCTGCGAGTATCAGGTGCCGGCCAGCAAGCAGGGTATGCCCGAAGCTTTCGATCGCCGGCGTGGAAACCACTTCGTCCCTGCCGGCTGCGACCATCAGGA
>DAISKM010000484.1:1374-3330 GCA_036820945.1 Pseudolabrys sp. | reverse complement strand
TCCTGACATCGAGGCCATATCTCGAACGGCTCGACAATCCGACCCCAATGACGCGCAAGATCATGTCGGAGGTATTCCTTAACATGAACCGCACGGTGTGCCGCCGCGCGCTCCGACGCGGCGCCTTTCGCGGCGCATTTGCGGTGACCGCCCGGTTCAATGAGACACCGGACGCATCAAGGCTCACCGGATTTCTCGAAGCCATCATTGAAGATCCGGCCGTTGCCAGCGGCGAATTCTGGATTGCGCTTGACCCTGCCGGAATGCCCGTCTCGATGGAGGAAAAATTGCGCGGCGGGGATAAAAAGATCAAAGGCTGCCTGATGGTCGATACGCTGCGCCAAAGCGATGTCGAAGCAATGGGCGCGCGTTTGTCGAGACAATTTTCCGATGCCGAGGTCGGCGTATTCCGCGTCCTCTGTCAATTGGGCCGCGGCGATTTGTAAGTTGGTCCACGCCTTGCCGGGAGGAAAAAAGTTTGGGCGGTGCCTACTCGACGGCGCGTGGCCCCGAAGTTAGCATCGGTCCAAAATCACCAGGGGGGATCGATCATGCTAACGCGCCGCGAATTTCTTGCCTCGGCTGGTTCGCTTGCTCTCACCGCCGGTTCAGGCTCCGCCTACGCCGCGATGGGCCCGAACGACAAGTTCGATCTGCTCATCAAGGGCGGCGACGTACTCGACCCGAGCCAGTCGTTACGCGGACGGCGCGATATCGGCATTCGCTATGGCGTCATTGAAGCGGTGGAGGCAGATATCCCTGAGGCGCGCGGGCTGCGCGTGCTCAATGTGTCAGGCAAGTTGGTGACGCCGGGGCTAATCGACCTTCACAGCCACGTTTATCCCTATGGCTCGGCCATCGGCATTCCCGCCGATGAGCTTGTGCCCCATCAATGCACCACCACCTGCGTTTCGGCGGGCGATGCCGGCGCCAATAATTTTGCTGCCTTCCGCCGCCACATCGTGGCGCAAAGTCGCACGAGACTCTACGCCTTCGTACATATCGCCAATATCGGACTCGCACCTTTTCCGATTGCCGAGCTTTACAACATCGATTTTGCGCAAGTGGATGCCTGCGCCAGAACGATCGGGGAGAACGCGGATATCGCGCTTGGCACCAAAGTGCGCATGTCCGAGAACGTCATTGCAAAGCACGGCACCGAGCCGCTCAAGCGCGCAATCGCGGCGTGCGAAAGGTCCGCGACCGGCGCAAAGGTGATGTGCCATATCGGCGGCGTCGAGACCGTCGAGCTCATGTCGCAAATTCTCGACCTGTTGCGGCCCGGCGATATCCTGACCCACTCTTATTCTGGGGCGCCCAACATCGCCGGCACCTTCACCAATATCGTGCAGGACGGAAAGCTGCTGCCGGCCGCACTCGCGGCGAAACAACGCGGCGTTATCTTCGATGTGGGACATGGCGGGGGCAGCTTCGACTACACCATTGCGGAAGTGGCGATCCCCGGTGGATGCGCGCCCGATACCATCTCCTCCGACATTCATGTCTTCTCCGGCAACACGCCGGGCATGCCGTATCTGCCTTGGGTGATGTCGAAATTCATGGGCCTGGGCTTCACTCTCGAACAAGTCGTCGCGATGGCGACCATCAATCCTGCGAAAATCATCAATCGGGTGCCGAAGCTCGGAACTTTGCAGGTGGGCGCTCCCGGTGACTTGGCGATCATGGAACTGGTGGAAGGGCCGGTATCGTTCGTCGACACGCGCAACAACAAGCGCGAGGGCAAGGCCCATCTGAAACCGGTGCAGACCGTGACCGCCGGCGTCGCGTTCGGACGGCCCTACGGTTCGCCGTTCTCGGTGCGATGAGCTAGGACATTTCCGCGCGCACTTTGGCGCGTAAATCGTCGATGACGGTAAGACCCTTTGGCGTTTCCAGATGCCAGAAGGTCCAGCCGTTGCAGGCTTCGAGTCCCTGTGCCAGCGCACCGATGCGATG
>DAISKM010000484.1:0-1364 GCA_036820945.1 Pseudolabrys sp. | reverse complement strand
AAACCAGGCCACGCTCGATCAGCGCCGAGAAGGGCACGCGCGGAGCTTCGCGCGCGGTTGCGAAAGGTGCGAGCGTGGGCGCTTCCAGAGGCTTTGTCGCAGCGATGCGCCTACTCGCTGCATCGGCATATTTCGCGTCCTGCTCGCAGCCGACAAAGCGACGGCCGAGTCTTTTGGCAACGGCGCCCGTCGTCCCGGTGCCGCAGAATGGATCCAGCACCAGGTCGTCGGGGCGCGAGCTCGACAGGATGACGCGCGCCAGCAACGCTTCCGGCTTTTGGGTCGGGTGCAGTTTTTTACCGTTGCGATTCTTCAGACGCTCCTCGCCGGTGCACAGCGCCAGAGTCCAGTCGGATCGCGCCTGGATATCCTCATTGCCGGCCTTGAGTGCCTCGTAGTTGAACGTGTATCCGCGCGCGTCGGCGTCGCGCGACGCCCATATCAGCGTCTCATGCGCATTGGTGAAACGACGCCCGCGGAAATTCGGCATCGGGTTCGATTTGCGCCAGATCACGTCGTTCAGGATCCAGAACCCGAGATCCTGCATGTTCGCGCCAACGCGAAAAATGTTGTGATAGGAACCGATGACCCAGATGGTCGCTGCGGGCTTCATCACGCGGCGGCAGGCGGTAAGCCATAGCCGCGTGAACTCGTCATAGGCCGAAAAGCTTGCGAACTTGTCCCAGTCATCGTCGACCGCATCGACGCGGGAGTCGTCCGGCCGCTTCAGATCGCTCGCGAGCTGCAGGTTGTAAGGCGGATCGGCGAACACGAGATCGACCGAAGCCGCCGGCAACTTCGCCATCCCGGCGATGCAGTCGCCGACAAGGACGCGATGCGGTTGCGGACTCTCTGAAACTCCACGGGGCGCCTTTGGGGGCGCCCCGCGACGCGACACAACCATGACTCAGGACTCTGACTCAGGCGACGCGGTCGGCGACGCGGGACCTACAACCGACAGACCGGCATCTTGAGCGCGCAAAGTAAAAAACCGGTTTATGATCGTTGCTCGCGACTGGGCAAATTCTGCCTATTCAATGTCGCTGTAGGCAGTATGATAAGGAGCGAAATTTGAACCCGTGTTGATCGCGACTATTTGTCGATGAACACGTGAAAAATTTCGGGAGGATTTCGTAATGCGTTGGGATGATTTTCGCCGAAGCGACAATGTCGAAGACAGTCGCGGTGACGAGGGAGGCTTCGGCGGTGGCGGCGGTATGGGTATCCCGATCGGCGGCGGGGGAATCGGCATCGGAACTCTCATCATTCTTGGCCTGCTCGGTTGGGCGTTGGGAATTGATCCCAGCGTCCTGATCGGCGGCGCCGAAATCGTGAACAGCACCAGACACCACGAGGAGCCTTAT
>DAISKM010000483.1:405-3332 GCA_036820945.1 Pseudolabrys sp. | reverse complement strand
AACCGAAGGTCGGAGGTTCGACTCCTCTCGGGACCGCCAAAAAGTTTTACAGCGTTGGATTTTATGCACTTTTGCGAGGGGATCGTCCCATTTTAAAAGGTGGACTCGCACGTCATCTTGCGAGCTTCAGTCATGTCCGCTTTCGGGAGTAAAGCGGACATGACTTTTTGCGGCGCAAATGTCCGCTTATGACCCAAAGCGGACGCAGGGATCCGTTCAGCGTTATTTGATCTCATCGGCGCGAAGTCCCATCTTGGCGCTACCCGACCTCGCGCGGGACGTTCGCCTTCTTGACAGGAACCGTGGAAGCGCCGCGAAAAGAAATGAAGAAGATCAAGGGACTGAAGATTCATGCACTAAAGCCCGGGGAGAAACTATGATTCGCACCGAAAATTTGCGCAGCGCGTTCACTAAGGACGACGTCGACGAATACCTCTACAAGCTGCTGCCGGAGCGCGACGCGGTGATTCGAGAAATGGAAGACTATGCCGCAGAGCATGGAGTTCCCATCATTGGACCAGCCGTGGCGCGGTTACTGTCGCTGCTCGTGCAGGTTTCCGGCGCGAAACGAATCTTCGAGATGGGGTCTGCGATTGGCTACTCCACAATCTGGCTGGCCCGCGCAGCGGGACCGAAAGGCAAGGTGTTTTATACGGATGGAGATCCGGAGAAGGTGCACCTTGCACAGATGTACTTCCGCATGGCGGGCGTGGCCAAGCGAATCGAAGTCCAGATTGGAGACGCACTGGCGATAGTGAAGAAGACGCCGGGCATGTTCGACGTGATTTTCATCGATGTCGACAAGAACCAATACCCTGCCGCGCTGCATGCTGTGCGGCCAAAGCTTCGGCGGGGCGGTTTGCTTATTACGGACAATACGATTTGGTCCGGCAAGGCGGCGCGTCCAGCACCGGAGGAGGACAAGGACACGAAGGGCGTGCAGGAATTCAACCGAATGGTGTATGCGTCGAAAGAGCTTTATCCGGTGCTGATCCCCCTGCGCGACGGCCTGACTATCTGCCGCAAGAGCTAGGTAAGCCTGTGGCAACGGCCGGGACAGGAACAACTAAGCAATCAAGCGGCGCAAGCAATATGCCGTACCGGTCCGGTCGCACGCTGGGTTATCGAATGAGGTCGGGACTTCCGCTCTTGGCACAAAGCAGACGCGCAGATACTTCGCCGCCCGTGTCTGCACTTGAGGGAAAAGCGGACATGTTTTGCTCGGCAAGAGCCTTTCAGCTTTTGGCCCTTGGCGGACATTCCATGTGCCGCGATTGATGTCGCTTTCGGGGGTAAAGCGGACATGGGCTCTTGCAGTGCACATGTCTGCTTCTGACCCATAGCGGACGTAAGTGGCACTCGTCGGTAGTCACGTTTTCCAGCACCAATTTCACACTGGTATTGTGGTGAGGGCAGGAAGCCGGGGTATAGACCCCTTATCTCTTCCGGATAACGGAACCGTACCGAAGCGCAATAGCGTGATCGATCGCGATTGCCTCAGATGACGAGTTGGGTGACCCCGTCGAAGCTACTTCATTATTTGAACTTCGGTCTCCGCGGCGTGCCACGAACCGATTGAGTGAATTGGGTGTTCCGCTCAATGATCGAATCGATCATGTATTTCGGCATCGGCTTCCTGTTTGCAGCCCTCATCGGGGTGGCCGTCATCCCTAGTATCCAAGACCGCGCGGTGCGGCTGACTATGCGACGCTTGGAAAACTCCATCCCGCAGTCCGTGGAGGAAATTCAGGCCAACAAAGATCTGCTGCGAGCGGAATTCGCGATGTCAACGCGGCGCCTGGAGATCGGTGTCGGGCAACTTAGGGAGCGGGCCGCGAACCAGTTTGCCGAGCTTGGCAGGAAGGGCGACGTCATCAACCGACTTAAGGACGTCACCAACCGGCTTAAGATAGAGCGCGAGGCGCAGAACGCCGAGAGCTTTGCCCTCAAGACCGAAGTCGAGTCGCTCAAAGATCAGCTCGCCTCCATTGGTAAGGAGATGAAGGCGGAATTCGCGTTGTCAACGCAACGCCTGGAGATCGGTGTCGAGCAACTTAAGGAGCGGACCGCGAACCAGCTTGCCGAGCTCGGCAGGAAGGGCGACGTCATCAATCGGCTTAAGATAGAGCGCGAGGCGCAGAACGCCGAGACCTTTGCCCTCAAGACCGAAATCAAGTCGCTCAAAGTTCAGCTCGCCTCCATTGGCAGGCAGATGAAGGCGGCGGAATTCCAGCGCCATGAACCCGGTGTCGCCTCCCTGGTGCCGAAAGATTGGCCGAGAGCCGAACCGGAAAGAGGTCCAACGAATTCTGTAATACGCAACGAACAAAGCGATGATAACGACGTGGTGTCCCTTGTGGAGCATCCGACAACCGAAGAAGCGCGGCCAAGCGGACCGGCGCGTGCTCGGGGATTGAACCGGAAAAGAAATAGAAAAGGTCGAAATGAGAATTGAATGGGAGGTGGAATGGCAATTCTCGTGCGTGGGTCCGGGTTGCAGCGGGTCAGCATGCCCCCACGCGCTGCAGGCACGCTGTCGCGACTCGCCTGTGCACGCGCCAGCGCGGCGGGGATCGACGTGGCACCGTTCATGGTGAAGGCCGGTGTGACGCGTCAGCAGGTCGAAGATGATAGCACTCGGCTTACGGTGCAAGGTCAGATCAGATTTGTCGAGCTGATCGCCGACGCGTTGCAGGACGACCTTCTCGGTTTTCGTCTTGCCCGCGACTGTGATCTTCGCGAGGTCGGTTTGCTCTATTATGTCTTGAATTCCTCTGAGTTGCTGGGCGAAGCGTTTCGAAGGGCTGCGCGCTACAGCGCGATGGTCAATGAAGGGCTTTCCTTGCACCTTCGTGAGGGAAAAGAGCTCGCGGTGAACTTTACCTATGTTGGCGTCGAGCGACGGTCGGACCGACATCAGATCGAAG
>DAISKM010000483.1:0-395 GCA_036820945.1 Pseudolabrys sp. | reverse complement strand
CCTATTTTGTTCGCCTGAGCCGGCAGCTGACCGATCAGCACGTGTTGCCAAGCAGCGTCAGGTTCGTTCATCGTCGCAAGGGGGGATATCTCGAGTTCGCCAGGTTCCTAGGCTGCGATCTCGTCTTCGGCGCCGATTCGGATGAGGTCGTATTTACCGGGATGGCCAAGGCGATGTCCGTCGTCAACGCCGATCCGTACCTCAACAAGCTGTTGATCAAATATTGCGACGATGCCCGCTCGTATCGGAAAGGCGGCGGAGGTACGTTTCGGGCCGACCTGGAGAACGCGATCGCCCCGGTGCTGCCGCACGGAAAGGCACGCGCGACTGAAATGGCCCGCCGGCTTGGCATGAGCCAGCGTACACTTGCGCGCCGGCTGGCGGCGGCCGGGGTG
>DAISKM010000482.1:0-3338 GCA_036820945.1 Pseudolabrys sp. | reverse complement strand
CAATGTGGGGTTCGCTCATGCTGCCGGTGATGCTTGCGCGCGGCTACAATCCGGTCCTGGCAACAGGACCGATCATGGCGATCGGGGCGGTCGATATGCTCATTCCCCCGTCCGCGCTCACCGTCCTGCTCGGCAGCCTTTCGGGCATTTCAATCTCCAAGCTGCTGATCGGCGGAGTCGTGCCCGGTCTGATCCTGAGTGTCGCGTTTGTCGGATATATCGTCGTTCGCGTGCTGACACGGCCGGACCTCGCACCGGCAACGCCCATCGAAAGCAAAACCGGGTGGGCCAGATACGAGCTGCTCTTTTTCTATGTGGTGCCCTTGGCCTCGATTTTCGTCGTTGTCATCGGCGCGATGTCGGCGGGCATTGCAACGCCGACTGAATCGGCAGCATTGGGTGCCCTTGCAACCATGGCGCTGGCCGCGGGCTATCGCGCGCTTACCTTTGAAAACCTGGTCCGCGCACTGCGCGGCACGGTCGCAATTTCAGGGATGATTTTGTTTATCATCCTTGGAGCGATCACGTTTTCGCAAATCCTCAGTTTTTCCGGTGCCACGCAAGGCATCGTCAGCGCCATTTTAGGCCAGGGACTTTCCACCCTGGCCATTCTCGTTGGAATGATGCTGTTGTTGATTTTTCTGGGAATCTTTGTGGATCAGGTCAGCATGATGCTGATCACATTGCCGGTATTCATGCCGATCGTTCAGCGCCTTGAGATCGATCTGATCTGGTTCGGCGTGCTTTATTTGATCTGCATGCAGCTCGGCCTACTGCTGCCGCCGCACGGGTTACTGTTGATGACAATGAAGGGTGTCGCTCCGCCGCAAGTGACGATGGCGCACATCTTCCGGGCCGTGGTGCCATACATTGCAATGAGCATCGCCCTTCTGCTCATTATTATTTCATTTCCGTCAATTGCGACGTGGTTGCCAAATATTCTGGGGTGAGATTCCGCGAAAAATAACAGTCATTTTATCGGGTCGGAGTGACTTCCGATCTTCGCAGATATTTTCCCTGCGCCGGACCGACGACGTTTCCGTTGTCGTAGATCAGAGCGCCGCGCAAAAAAGTGCTCTTCACGCGGCCATTGAGCTCGATGCCTTCGAACGGCGAGTAACCCTGCTCGGATTCGGATTCGGCCGCGCGCACCACGAAATTTTCATGCGGGTCGACGATCACGACGTCAGCATCGTAACCCGGTGCAATGTCACCCTTGCTGGGCAGGCCGAAGCGTTGCGCGGGTTTCCAGCTCAGGAGCTCCGCCATGTGATTGTACGACATGCCGCGCTTGCTGCCCTCGCTCAGAACGCCTGAAAGCAGATACTCGGTGCCGCCAAACCCCGACTTGGCAAGCCAGATATTTGTCGGGTCGTCTTTGGACCATTTCTGCTCGGCCGAGCAGCAGGCATGATCGCTCACGATCCAGTCGATCTTGCGGTCTAGCACCGCTTGCCACAGGGCTTCGACATCCTCGCGCGGGCGGATCGGCGGATTGACCTTGGCATGCACCGCGCATTTGCAATCTGTGTCGAGCAGAAGATGGCCAACCGTAACCTCGCGGCGGAAGGCAACGTGGGGAAAGACCTGCTGCATTGTCCACGCAGCGTCGACAGCCTTGCGTGAGCTCAGGTGCAACAGGTTGATGTTCAGGCAATTGGTCTCGTTCGCCAAGTATGAGGCGATCCATATGGCAAGACCTTCTGAGTGTGGCGGCCGCGCAGCGCTGTAAGCACGCAAGCCGGTCAGCTTGCCCTCTCGTTCCACAATTTTCGTGTATGCATTGAGGATTTCTGCGAGTTCGCAATGCAGGCTGACGCTGATGTGAGCAGCCTGCCGAGGGAATTTGTCCATCAGGCGCTGCGCGGAACGCATGATGAATTCGAAATGCGCGATGTCATAGCGCTCGTCCGACCCAATCATCAGAAATTCATTCTGCTGCGACGAGCGTCCATGCAGTCCGTAGCCGCCGTAAAACATGAAAATCTTGAACGAGGTGACCCCGTGTTCCGTGATGAGATACTCCATCTCGTCGATGTGGCTGGATTCGATCGGCGCGATATGAAAGCCGTAATCGACCCAGAAGCGTCCCGCCGCCTGCCTGAATACTTCGGGCATGAACTCACGATAGGGGCCGCCCCGATTGAGGTAGTAATGTCCCGTGCGCAGATAATTGAGGCTCGAGGTAACCCCTCCCATTGCCGCAGCCTTGCTCTCGGAAACAGCGTCCTGCGCCAGGGGCGCGTATATTCCGATGTGCATATGGGCATCGACGCAGCCAGGAAACGCGAGACGATTCCTGGCATCAAAGACTTGCTTGGCCTGCTCAGCCTGAATCTCGGGTCCGAGCCGCGCGATCTTTCCGTGCTGGATCGCAATATCGAGACAATCGACCGAGGTCTTGTTCGGCCGAACCACCCGGGCATTCTTGATGACGGTATCGAAAGGCTTGTCCATACGAGGCATTCCCTACCCTAGTCGAAGTCCTTAATTCGGCGTCGCCCCGGATGACCTGACGAGCGGAGCCCATCGCTCGATGTCTTCGCGCACAAAGGCCGCGAATTCCTTGGGACTGTTGCCCACGCCTGTCGCGCCTTCGGCCTTCAATTGATCGCGCAGTTTCGGTTCTGCAAGCGCAGCAACGACGACAGCGTTGAGTCTTTCGGTGATCGCGTCGGGAAGCTTGGCCGGGGCGAACACGCCGAACCATGCGACGGACTCAAACCCGGGCACAGTCTCGCCGATTGGCGGCAGATCTGGAAACAACGGCTGTCTTTTCTCGCTCGTCACGCCATAGGCACGCAGTTTTCCCGCGCGAACCTGCTCGGCGCCCGTCACCAGGCTGATGAACATGAGATCGATCTGCCCGCCAATCAGGTCGGTCAGCGCCGGTGCGGTGCCCTTGTACGGGACATTGAGGAGATCCACGCCGGTCATTTGCTTGAACTTCTCGCCTGCGAGATGGAGTGACGAACCGATGCCACCGATTCCAATGGTCAGCGTGTGCGGCTTGGCACGCGCTAGTTCGATCAGCGCCTTAAGATCCTTGGCCGGCAGATCGGCACGTCCTACGAGCAAGCTCGGCACTCTTGCCACCATCGTGATCGGCGTGAAATCGGCAACGGGATCGTAAGGCAGCGTTGGATAAAGCGTCGCGTTGATCGTGTGACTGCTGAAGCTCACCAGCAACGTATATCCGTCGGGCGCCGACCTCGCGACGGCGGCAGCGGCCAGGTTCCCGCCAGCTCCGGGGCGGTTTTCGACCAGAACCGGCTGTTTCAGCGCGGCCGCGATGGGTTCCGCGATTGCGCGCGCAATTGTATCGGTGGTGCCGCCGG
>DAISKM010000481.1:0-3347 GCA_036820945.1 Pseudolabrys sp. | reverse complement strand
CCGCCCTTCAGCTTGAAGGCCTGAAATCCGTAGCGGTCTTGCGCCGCCTCCGCGAGCCGCACGATAGTCGCCGGGGTCAATGCTTCCTCGTCGCGGAGGCGAAACCAGTCATCGTTTGTGTTTGTAGCGCTGCGATACGGCAGGTTGGTTCGCTTGCGATCCCCTACGTAGAAAAGATAGCCCAGCATTCTTACGGCCGAGCGCTGCTGACCCTCTCCCAGCAACGCCGCCAACGGAACGTTGAGATGTTGTCCGAGCAGATCGAACAGGGCAGTTTCGACGGCCGTAACCGCGTGAACGGTCGTGCGAAGATCGAAGGTTTGCTGGCCGCGCCCGCCGGCATCGCGGGAAGCAAATTTTTTGCGGATGGCGTTGAGAACATCGTTGTAGGAGGCGATTGATCGTCCCACGACCAATGGCCGCGCATCTTCGAGCGTCTGCTGGATTGCAGTTCCGCCCGGCACCTCGCCCGCGCCGGTACGCCCGGCATTGTCTCTCAGGATAACGATGTTGCGGGTGAATAACGGGCCATGCGCGCCGCTCAGGTTGAGCAGCATGCTGTCTTCGCCGGCCACGGGGATCACCAGCATTTCAGCGACGGCTGGTGAGCTCCTGCCTGGATCGATCATGGCCGAGCCTTACTCTGCGGTGATGTTTCCCGCCTCGACTGCTTTTTTCCAACGCTGCGTTTCGCCGGCCAGGAATTCCCTGAATTGTGGTCCGTTGCTGCCGACCACGTCGAAGCCGATGTCATTGAACTGCTTTTTGACGTCAGGTGAACTGACGGTGGCGGCGATTTCCGACTCAAGTTTCGCCCGTATATCGGTCGGCAGACCTTTTGGCGCCGCCGCAGCTTGCCAGGAGTAGACAACAAGATCGGGGATGCCTGCCTCAGCCGCAGTCGGAACGTCGGGCAACGCGGGCGCGCGTTTCTCTCCGGTAACAGCCAGCGCCTTCAGCTTGCCCGCTTTGATATGCTGGGCGACCGCGCCCAGATTCTGAAATGACGCGTTGGCGTGCCCGCCCATCAGGTCGTTGATCGCGGGACCGCCGCCTTTGTATGGCACATGCACGCCGCTCGTGCCGGTATTTTGCCAGAACAGCACGGCTGTCAGATGATCGGACGAGCCGATGCCCGACGACGCGAACGTCACCCGATTGGGATTTTTTTTCAGATGCGCGATCAGGTCGCCGGCGCTGTTGACTGGAAAGTCCGGGCTCGTCACCAGCACATTTGGCGTTCGCACGAGCAGCGACAGCAGATCGAAGTCCTTGAGCGGGTCGTATTTCAGGTTCTTGTACAAGACGGGATTGATCGCGTAGACGCCGATCGATCCGATCAGGAGGGTGTAGCCGTCAGGCATCGCCGATTTCACTCCCGTGGCGCCGAGTCCGCCATTTGCGCCGGCGCGGTTCTCAATGATGATGGATTTTCCGAGACGCTCTGCCAATTTGTTGCCGGTCAGCCGCGCGGTGACGTCAGAAGCGCCGCCTGGAGGAAACGGCACAACGACGGTGACATTGCGTTCAGGGTATTCGGCATAAGCCGTGCCGGTGAAAATTGCCGCAAGCGTCAAAATAACGAGTCCGCACACGACCTGAGGCTTCATTGTTGAATCCCTCCCGAGCACAAGGTCGCCTCTACCCTGAAGCGGCCGTCGATAGAATGCCCGAAAATCTGTTGGATGGCGCGGTCTAAATCAGCGGTGGGAAAAAGACGCCTGCTCCAAAAGAGGCGCGCTCGATGTATTCGATTTCGATCTTGAATCCTTTTCACCGTCGAGTCCTCGACCCATGTGCGGATCATCGATGTAACGCTGAGCCGCGACTATTGCCCCTTAGGGCAATGTCTTTGTCCTGCATCGCGTCTCAATATGGGACTGCCGGAGTGCCGCGAATTCCCGGTGCAGGCATTCCTGCTTGCTTTCGGACCGGATGGAGATGGCAAAAATGGTCTTCACCCCAATGCGCGCAATCTGCGTCGTTACTGTGCAGCTTGTCATCGCTACCTTGACGCAATCTGTTTCTGCGCAAGAGACGGCGAAAGGGCTGCTCGCCATTCAGGCGCGCTCGCAAGGCTATCGCTGCGACAATCCGATCAGCGCGACCAGAGATGCAAAGCGGTCAGGGCCGGACGCAGCGTTTTGGATTCTTCAGTGCGAGCGCAATTCCTACACGATGAGGTTGGCACCTGACATGGCCGCACACATTCAGCGCTTGAAGTAGCGCGCCCAGTTGATCGTTCTGACGACAGCCGCGAGCTTGCTCCGCGGGTTTCGCCCTTAGCACCACGACCAAATTAACAAACTTTAATTCCGGCGAAATGCCGCTGTAACCCGGAGCTACCCACATAAGCGCCGCCAAGATTTTGGTGTGGTGACTCATGTGGCTTCCGATATCGACTGCGCCATTTGATCGCGATCTGGAATTGGCGGTTATCGTTGCAGATGGCGTGCATCCAATCATGTTTCCTTGTCGCCGCGTTCTCGGCGGATGGATTAAATCCGGCATTAGAACGTGGATTCACACGCGGCCGACGCATTGGCGCGAGTGGGCGAATTGATCCTGACTAATCGCGTACCGATTACCAAACATTAATTTCGTCGAAACGTCGGCGTAATGCCGAACGCTCCATTGAACGTCCGACGCGGCGCCGTCGGCGCCTGCATTAATCAGTGGAGATTTAGGAATGTTGACGTCCACACAGTCGTCTCGGCGCGCAACTCTGTCCGCACGTCGTGTTGTCTTGCTCGCGACAGTCGCCGGTCTAGCAGCGGCATTGTTTGCCGGCGCAGACGGTGCAAACCGCGGCATGTTTTCCGCCATTGGCACTGCGGTTGCCGAAACGCCGCAGCGGCCCGCGGGGTTCGGAGATCTTGTGGAAAAGGTCAAGCCCTCGGTCATCTCTGTGCGGGTAAAAAAGTCCGGCGGTCCGGACATGATGGGCTTTGATGATGGCAATGGCGCCCCGGGCATCGAGCCCGATTCTCCTGCAGATCGCTTTTTCCGCCAGTTCGGGATGCCGCGTGGCATGCAGCCGTCGCGGCCGAACCGCAATTTTGCGATGGGCCAAGGTTCGGGCTTCTTCATCAGCGCGGACGGCTACGCGATCACGAACAATCACGTTGTCGAAAAGGCGGACGAGGTTGAGGTCAAGATCGATACCGGAAAGACCTATACGGCCAAAGTAATCGGCACAGATCCGAAGACGGACCTCGCGCTCATCAAGGTTCAAGGCCGGAACGATTTTCCTTTCGTGAAGCTCGCCGAGCAGGCTCCGCGAGTCGGTGATTGGGTCGTCGCCGTTGGCAATCCCTTCGGCCTCGACGGCTCAGTTACCGCAGGAA
>DAISKM010000480.1:0-3347 GCA_036820945.1 Pseudolabrys sp. | reverse complement strand
GCAGAGCCCGAGCGTGACCGGGTCCATCGGCTGCAGGGTCTGCGCGTTCCAGTGCGTCCGCTCCCGGATCGACTGGATCGTCGACTTGGTGGTGCCGACGAGTCGCATGATCTGCGAGTCCTTGAGTTCCGGATGGTTGCGCACCAGCCACAGAATGGCATTCGGTCGGTCCTGACGGCGCGACACTGGCGTGTAGCGCGGGCCTTTCTTGCTGCGTTCCGATGTCGGAACAGAGACTTTCGGCTCAGTCAGCTTCAGACGGGCTTCGGGGTTTTTCTCCGCGTCGGCGATCTGTTCGCGCGTCAGTTGGCCAGTCAGAATGGGATCAAGGCCCTTGATCCCCTGTGCCGCATCTCCATCGGCGATCGCCTTCACCTCGAGCGGGTGCAACTTGCAGAACTCGGCGATCTGGTCGAACGACAGTGCGGTGTTGTCCAGCAGCCAGACGGCGGTCGCCTTCGGCATCAAGGGTGCTGCGGTCGCCATGGCAAAATCTCCTCTATGCTCCGCCCGCCCCGGGGCGAAGCTTTGGATCATCTATGATGATCGGAAAGTGGGCAGAATATAGGGGCAGGGCCGGGGTCATGCAACCGGCGCGCTTGACATGCAGGGGCGGGGCGTCCCATGTCCATGCCGGAAATTCGCGCCAAATTTGCGCGCTTTCGAGGTCCAAAGATGGCATCAAGCCCGCCCAAGCCAGTCTTGAAGGTTCTGCTCTGTTCGCCGCGGGGCTTTTGCGCCGGCGTGGTGCGCGCCATTGAATCCGTGGAACGCGCCCTGGCGATCTATGGAGCGCCTGTCTACGTGCGCCATGAAATCGTGCATAACCGGTATGTGGTGGAAGGTCTTCGGGCCAAGGGCGCGATTTTTGTCGAGGAACTCAGCGAGGTCCCCGATGACCACGCGCCGGTGATTTTTTCCGCTCATGGCGTCGCGCGTGCGATTCCCGAGGAGGCCCGGCGACGCAACCTGTTCACGATCGATGCGACTTGTCCACTGGTGACCAAAGTGCATCGCGAGGCCGAAATCCACTATCGTCGCGGGCGTGAAATTGTGCTGATTGGGCACGCGGGCCATCCCGAGGTCGTCGGGACCATGGGGCAGTTGCCTTCCGGCAGCATTACGCTGCTGGAGACGCTCCAGGATGTTCAGAATTTTACGCCGCGCGACGCCAACCGGCTGGCTTACGTGACGCAAACCACGCTGTCGGTCGATGATACGGCGGCGATGGTCGATCTTTTGAAACAGCGCTTTCCGGACATTGCGGGTCCGCACAAGGAGGACATCTGCTACGCAACGACAAATCGCCAGGAGGCGGTGAAGTGCGTTGCGCCTGTCGTCGATGCCATGATCGTTGTTGGCGCGCCAAATTCATCGAACTCGCAGCGCCTCAAGGAAGTGGCGGTGAAATCAGGCTGTCCTCGCGCGTTTCTCATGCAATGCGCCGGCGATGTTAATTGGAGTGATTTCAAAAACGTGACTCGCCTCGGCCTTACTGCCGGCGCCTCGGCGCCCGAAGTGCTGGTCGAGGAAATCATGGGGGCCTTCGCCGAACGTTACACGCTCGACATCGAGACCGTCACGGCGACGGAGGAGGGGGTGTTTTTTCCGTTGCCTCGTCCACTGCGACCCCACGAGGCGGCGGAGTGAGCCTATATGGCCGTCTACACCGACGTTTCGGCGGAAGATCTCACCCGCTTTCTGGCCGCTTATGACATTGGCGAACTCCTCGCCTACAAGGGCATCGCAGAGGGCGTCGAAAACTCGAATTTTCTGGTGCACACCGGGACCGGCAATTTCATTCTGACTCTGTACGAAAAGCGGGTCGCTGAAGGCGATTTGCCGTTTTTCCTGGGCCTGATGGAGCATCTGGCGGCTCGTGGCATCACCTGTCCGCAGCCGGTAAAGAACAAGCACGGTGGCCTCCTTGGCAAGATCGCCGGACGGCCGGCCGCGATCGTCACGTTTCTCGACGGATTGTGGATCCGGCGGCCAAGTCTGAATCACTGCGCGGCCGTTGGCGAGGCGCTGGCGCGGCTACATCTCGCCGGGGCTGACTTCAGGCCGAAGCGGAAAAACGCTCTATCGATCGAGAGCTGGCGGCCACTGTACGAACATGCGCAGGGCCGAGGCGACAGCGTCAGGCAGGGGCTTTGCGCCGAGATAGCAAAAGAACTCGAAGTGCTGGAGAAATCCTGGCCGCGACAGCTTCCACAAGGCGTGATCCATGCCGATCTTTTTCCGGACAATGTGTTTTTCCTCGGAGACAAGCTATCCGGACTGATTGATTTCTACTTTGCCTGCACCGACACGCTGGCCTACGACATCGCGATTTGCCTCAACGCCTGGTGCTTCGAAGCCGACCATTCTTATAACGTGACCAAGGGCCGCGCGCTGCTTGGCGCTTACGGCAAAGTTCGCGCACTCTCGGGCGCCGAGCGAGCCGCGCTTCCCGTGCTCGCGCGTGGCGCGGCCATGCGCTTCCTGCTGACACGTCTGGTCGATTGGCTGGCGGTGCCGGATGGCGCGTTCGTGCGTCCAAAAGATCCGCTGGAATATTACCGCAAGCTGCGCTTTCACCAGTCGGTCAAGACCGTCCAGGATTACGGACTAGGCGCATGACGCCGATGGAAGAATCGCGGGTTGCGGAAAAAATGATGCACAAGGGACCATTCGCGTGAGCGAGCAGCGCGTCACCATTCACACTGATGGCGCCTGCTCCGGCAATCCCGGGCCGGGCGGTTGGGGCGCGATCCTTACTTTCGGCGACCACGAAAAGGAACTCAAAGGCGGCGACCCCCATACGACAAATAATCGTATGGAATTGATGGCGGCGATTTCCGCTTTAGAGGCCCTTAAACGTCCCTGTGCAGTCGATCTGCATACGGACAGCGAATATCTCAAGAACGGCATCACCGGATGGATTCACGGGTGGAAGAAAAACGGCTGGCGTACCGCAGACAAGAAGCCCGTTAAAAATGTCGACTTGTGGAAACGCCTCGACGAAGCGTTAGCGCATCACAGGGTGCACTGGCATTGGGTCAAAGGCCACGCTGGCCATGCCATGAACGAGCGGGCTGACATGCTTGCGCAGGAAGGTCTTGTGGCGGCACGAGCCGGCGTCCTCGGCGCCATGAAAACCAAATAGTAATTCTGGGGCTTGGCTGAGCCGGGAACCGGGAATGCGGCTATTGTTTCAGGATTCCGGCCCTTCCACTTCGGCGAGCCGGGCGGGCAAAGTCACTACAGCTGCGCCAACAGCGCCTGGCCGCCCGAAATCTCGCATTTTCCGGGGGCATCCTCGATGTTGAGTTTTTTGACCACGCCATCCTCAACCAGCATTGAAT
>DAISKM010000479.1:0-3351 GCA_036820945.1 Pseudolabrys sp. | reverse complement strand
CTTCAAGCCGATTGATGCAGCGGATCATGGTCGACTTGCCCGATCCGGAAGGGCCGCAAACAACAATGCGTTCACCGCCCAACACCTTCAGATTGATGTCGCGGAGCACATGAAAATCGCCGTACCATTTGTTCATGCTGATAATTTCGACGGCGACCGGCGTGTTGAGCTTCGCCGGCTTGAGCAGCGACCCCTGTGCCGTTGCAGTGTTCATGCCCTCTCCTTAGCGCCGCTCGCTCCTTGCAAGCCGAGCCTCCATGGCACGCGCATACCGCGACATGCCGTAGCAAAAGACCACATAGAAGATCGCGGCGACGACGTAACCGGTCGTGCTGGTGACCGGCGTCGCCCATTTGGGGTCTATCCGCGCCACCTCGATCGTACGCAGGAGATCGAATATCCCGACGATAAAGACGAGCGTGGTGTCCTTGAACAGGCCGATATAGGTGTTCACGATATTCGGGATCGTCACCTTCAGCGCCTGGGGCAGGACTACCAGACGCATCATCTGCCAGTACCGTAACCCCACGGCCATGGCGCCCTCGAATTGACCTCTCGGGATCGCCTGCAGCCCTGCGCGGACAACCTCCGCCATATACGCCGATGCGAACAGCGCAATACCGACCAGGGCGCGCACCAGTTTGTCGGGCGATAATTGCTCCGGCACGAATAGCGGCAACATCACGCTGGCCATGAACAACACCGTCACCAGAGGTACGCCTCGCACGAATTCGATGAATATGACCGAGAGCGATCGCACGACCGGCATATGGGATCGTCGGCCAAGCGCAAGAAGTATCCCCAGCGGCAGCGAGACCACGATGCCGACGGCCGCAACCACGATCGTCACCAGCACGCCGCCCCACAGCACGGTGTCGACAGGACGAAGACCGATTGCCGACCACCCTGTAAGCAAAATGAAAGACGAGATGGGCAGCACCGCAAAGAAATAGATCGCGCCAAGATCGCGCCGCGGCGCGCTGAGCCACAGCAGCCAGACAATTCCCACGGCAAGCATCGCGAAGAATACGTCGACCCGCCAACGCTCGGAAATCGGATAGGAGCCGTAGATGAAGTATGGCAGGCGCTCCCAGACGAACGGCCAGCAGGCGCCGACCTCGCGATGCTGAACCGATTCGAGGCAGGCGTCGCGATCGGTGCCGCTCCATACCGCGTCGAGGAAAAGGAATTTGACCATCTCGGGGATGGCCCAGGCCAGTGGCAGGACGATCAGGATCGTGAGCGCAATGTTGAAAGGCGTCGATAGCAGATTGTCGCGCACCCATCCTAGCGCGCCGGTCATTTTCGTCGGCGGCGGCTGCGGCGGGATCGTGGCGCGCCGTACGAACGCCATCTCGGCGGCGGCAAGATCGGCTTCGGCCATGGTCATAAGGGAGCCCTCACCGCTCTGTCAGCGTCACGCGTCTGTTGTAGATGTTCATCAGGAGCGAAGTCGTGAGGCTGATCACGAGATAGACCAGCATCGTGATCGCAACGACCTCGACCGCTTGTCCGGTCTGATTGAGCACCGTGCCGGTAAAAACCTGCACGAGATCGGGATAACCGATCGCGACCGCGAGCGAGGAGTTCTTGGTCAAGTTGAGATACTGGCTTGTGAGCGGCGGGATGATCACACGCATGGCCTGAGGCACCACAATCAGCCGAAGGGTCAACCCCGGCTGCAATCCCAGCGAATAGGCGGCCTCGGTTTGGCCCCGTGCTACTGCCAGAATTCCGGCGCGAACGACCTCCGCAATGAACGCCGCGGTGTAAATCGAGAGGCCGAACAACAGGGCCACAAATTCGGGAAGCACCTCGGTGCCCCCGGCAATGTTGAAGCGTCCGGCCTGCGGAAATTCAAATCCCAGCGGAAGACCGGCGAGGAAAAATACCGCGAGAGGCAATCCGATCACCAACACGAGCGTAACCAGCAGGACCGGCGCTTGCCGGCCGGTGCGCTCCTGCCGCCTGCGTGACCAGATTCCAAACAAGATCGCGCCGACGATGCCCATAAGCAGTGCGACCTCCACCGCGCCGAAACCGCTTTTGAAAATCGGCGTAGGCAGAAATAAACCGCGATTGTTAATAAAGACGGCGCCGCCGAAGGCGATGCTCTCGCGAATATCAGGGAGGGTCTTGAGAACGGCGTTGTACCAGAAGAGCAGCTGCAGCAGCAGCGGGAGGTTGCGGATGATCTCGACATAGCAGCCGGCAATCTTCGCCAGCAGCCAATTGCTCGATAGCCGGGATATGCCAACAATGAAGCCCAGAATTGTCGCGAGGATAATGCCGATTCCGGCGACCAGCAGCGTATTGAGCAATCCGACCCAGAACGCCCGGCCGTATGTCGAGCCGCGCGACGAATACTCGATCAGCGTCTGGCTGATGTCGAAGCCCGCCACGTTGTTCCAGAATCCGAATCCGGAGGCGATACGTGCGCGGGCCAGGTTCTCGATCGCATTGCTGGCGGCGGCATAAACCAGAAACGCAACGACCGCGAACAGCGCAACTTGATATGTAATGCTCCGGACCCTTGGGTCGTTATAAAACACGACGGGCGCGGGGCGCGACGGCGCCGGCAGGTCAGTCGACATTTCCCCCTCGTCGCGCTTGCCGCGGCGGTTTCCTCCGACAGAACTGCCGCGGGCCTCGCACCCGCGGGCCGGCAGCCCCGGTCAGCGGATCGGTGGCGCGTACTGGATGCCGCCCTTGGTCCATAACTTGTTCAGGCCACGTTCGATCTTGAGCGGCGAGCTCTGGCCCACATTGCGCTCGAACGACTCGCCATAGTTGCCGACCAGTTTGACGATGCGGACGGCCCAATCCTTGGTCAGGCCGAGCTGTTCGCCGAAATTGCCTTCAGTTCCGACAAAGCGCTTGATCTCCGGATTTGTCGACTTCAACGCTTCGTCGAGAGTTTTCTGCGAAATGTTCAATTCTTCCGCGTCGATCATCGCAAACAGCGTCCACTTCACAATGTCGAACCATTGGTCGTCGCCGTGCCGAACGACCGGGCCGAGCGGCTCCTTGGAGATGATCTCTGGCAGAATAATGTGGTCATTTGGATTGGCGACGCGCAGCCGCTCCGCATAAAGGGCGGAGGCGTCGGTGGTGTAAGCATCGCATCGGCCGGCGTCATAGGCCTTCACCGCCTCGTTCGACGTCGCGAAGGTGACCGTCTTCAGTTGCATTTTGTGGGCGCCAAAATAGTCGGCGAGGTTGAGTTCGGTCGTGGTGCCCTGCTGCACGCACACGGCCGCGCCATTGAGCTCGAGCGCGGAATTCACCATAAGCGCCTTGGGGACCATGAAGCCCTGGTCGCAGGGGATGTGGCCGGTGATCGCGAGGTCG
>DAISKM010000478.1:0-3354 GCA_036820945.1 Pseudolabrys sp. | reverse complement strand
TTGCCGCCGGCGGCAATCTATTACGTGTTCAGGCGATATATGGTGTCCGGATTGACCCAGGGCGCGGTCAAAAATTGAGGGCGGAAAATATCCGCCGCGTAGGAGATGGAAGATAGCCACCGGCGCGCCGAGGAACACCCGCCTCTGCGTTCAACGGTAAATTGTTGAAAGATCGCCCTGACCAATGACCGCTTTTCGGGGGTAAAACCGACATGACGATTGCGCTGCACATGTCCGCTTATGACCCAAAGCGGACATGGAGCCGCCGCTTAACGAGCCTCGTTAGAACCGATACGATGCTGCGGATTACACGGCCATTGTAGGGGGACATGTACATGACCGCGGAGCCGTTGTCGGCCGAGACCATCAAAAACTTTCTGTATGCCAGCACGGCCACCGTCTCCATGCAGATGCTGAAGCGCGGCTTTCGCAATCCCGCCGTGAACGGCGTGCGACCGCTCAATCCCAAGGCGACGCGATTGGTCGGACCGGCCTATACCCTGCGCTACATTCCCGGCCGCGAGGATCTCGACAAACCGCCCACACCCAGCGATCCGCCGAGTGCCCAGCGCCGGGCGATCGAGGAGACGCCGGCTGGACACGTGCTGGTGATCAGCACCGAAGGCGACACGCGCTCCGGTACCTTGGGCGACATCCTGGCGTTGCGGCTCAAGGTGCGCGGCGTGGCGGGTGTGCTGTCCGACGGTGCCATGCGCGACACGCCAGTGATCGGCAAGTTCGACTTTCCGGTGTTCTGCGCCGCTGCGGCGGCGCCGCCCAGCATGAACCATCTCCATCCCGTCGAGGTCCAGACGCCTGTTGGCATCTGCGGCGTGCCGGTCTATCCCGGCGATGTGATCATGGCCGACGAGGACGGCGCCATCGTCGTGCCGCGTCATCTGGCGGACGAAGTGGCACGTGATTCATTCGAGCAGGAACGGCTCGAAAAGTTCGTCGCCATTCGTGTCGGACAGGGCAGGCCGATCGCAGGTACGTATCCGCCTGACGACGAAACCAAGGCGCTTTACCAAGCTTGGATCAAGGCCGGCGAACCGCCGAACGGTTAGACGCACAATTACCAGCAAGCGGACATCACGATTGCACTGCAAATTTCCGCTAACGACCCAAAGCGGACATGAGCGGCCCGCACTTGCTGCGATGCACGGGCCTAACCTGCTATAGTTAGTCGGCGATCCTTGGCCTTGAGGTAAGCCGATGAAACGGCGCGAGTTCATCACGTTTCTCGGCAGCGCGCTGGCGATATGGCCGCTCGCGTCGCATGCGCAGCAAGACGCGCGCATGCGACGAGTTGGAATTTTAATGCCTTTTTCTCCGAGCGATAAGGAAATGCAAGATCGTGTGGAGGCACTTAAAAAGGAGCTTCAAAATCGGGGTTGGTCGGCGGGTGTTAATGTCCAATTCGACGAGCGTTGGACCACGGACAATATGGACCTGGTGCGGGCCAATGCCGCCAATCTCGTGGAGTTGAAGCCGGACGTGATTGTCGCCATTGGCGGTCGGGTGATTCCGGTCCTGATGCAATTGACTCGCACAGTTCCGATCATCATCCCTGGCTCCGCCAGTCCCGTCGAAGCAGGATTTATCAAAAGCCTCGCGCGGCCCGGTGGCAACGTGACGGGATTTGCGACGCTGGAGTTGTCGGTCATCGGTAGGATTCTAGAGACGTTGAAGCAGATTGCGCCGGGGACGTCCCGCGTTGCGATGATCTACAATCCCGACAATCCCGCTGCGATAAACTATCGGGGTCCGTTTGAATCGTCTGCCTTGCCGCTGTCGGTTCAGCCGATCATTGCCCCAATTCACAGCATCGCCGACATTGAACGCGCGATCGAAGCTTTGGCGGCGCAACCCAATGGCGGCGTTTTTTTCCCGCCGGACGTTACGACTTTCACACTTTGCGGCCAGGTAAACGCCATTTTGGCGCGCCACCGCGTACCGGCGATCTATACGGAGCGTCGCTGCGTGACCAGCGGCGGCCTCGTTTCCTACGACGCGGATCGCACCGACATATTTCGCCGCACCGCGTCCTACGTCGATCGTGTGCTGCGCGGGGAAAAACCCGGCGATCTACCGTTTCAGCAGCCGCTGAAATACCAACTTACGATCAACGTCAAAACCGCCAAGGCTCTCGGCCTTATCGTGCCAACTACACTGCTCGCGACCGCCGACGAGGTGATCGAATGAGCCGCCCCATGTCCGCTTATGGCCCAAAGCAGACATTGCTCATTGCACCGCACATGTCCGCTTTCGGGGGTAAAGGCGGACATGGTCTAAGCGGACATGGCCCTTCAAGCGGTTAAGCACAGCAGATACGATGTCCTGGACGTAGCCTAAGGGGCGGCAATGAGACGACGCGACTTCGTCACGTTGGTCGGCGGCGCTACGGCGTGGCCGTTTGCCTCGTCCGCGCAGCAGGCCGTGCCGGTGGTGGGCTATCTCAGCGGCCGTTCGGTCAACTCAGAAGCCCCACTCCGAACGCCATTTCTCAAGGCGCTTGAGGGCGCGGGCTTCGTCGTTGGGCAAAATGTCGTGATCGACTACCGGTTCGCGGAAGGCCGGGATGAGCGATTGTCCATTCTGGCGGCTGAACTCGTCCAACGCCAGGTCACAATAGTAGTTGCGACCGACCGGCCTTCCGCAGTTGCCGCAAAGGCAGCGACAAACACGATCCCGCTCGTATTCCACAGTGGCGATGATCCAGTTCGTAACGGCTTGGTTCAAAGCTTCAATAGCCCTGGCGGCAATGCGACAGGCATCAGCGTGTTGAATAATCAATTAGGACCGAAGCGGTTGAGCCTGCTGCGCGAAATCATACCCAAGCCCGGCGTGATTGCTTTTGTCGTGAACCAGAACAGCACATCGCCGACTCAGCTTCAGGAGATGAAGGAGGCCGCCCAGGCCATCGTACAGCCGCTGTTGATTTTGAATGCGGCCAATGAAAGCGAGATTGACGAAGCATTCGCGACGATGTTGCGTGAAAAGGTCGCTGCGGTCGTGTTTGGAGCTGCCGTGTTTTACCAGGTCGTTGCTGATCGACTGATCGCGCTTGCGGCACGACATCGTATTCCGGCCTTGTACGAATGGCGTGAGTTCGTAGTCGCGGGCGGATTGATGAGCTACAACGCAAATCGCGCGGAGTCCGGGCGGCAAGTCGGCGTCTATGCCGCGCAGATTCTCAAAGGCGCCAAGCCGGGCGATCTGCCGGTGGTGCAATCTTCAAGCTTCGAGTTCGTGCTCAATCTCAGAACTGCCCATGCGCTAGGCCTTGCCGTGCCGCCTATGCTTCTCGCTCGTGCCGACGAGGTGATCGAATAAACAAGCGTGATGTCCGCT
>DAISKM010000477.1:0-3358 GCA_036820945.1 Pseudolabrys sp. | reverse complement strand
CAAGCCGGTTCAAGAAGAACAACTGCCATTGCAATTATGTATTGCAACGACGGACAAGGGCCGTAGCCCATCAACATCGAACAGTGCTCAGTGTGCAACATTTGCTTGATCGGGTGGGCTAAAAATGGTGCAAGTCAGGTTCAAAAGGTTATCTGCCGTGGACCTCGGGCATGCCGTCAATCTGGCGATAGCCGCTTTGGTCACATACGCCCTAACAACTTCAATCACTCCTGTTCTTCTGAACAGGCCTGCGGAGTCTGTCGGCATCCTGTGGGCGGTGATCTCCACAGTTTTCGTGGTCAAAGATACTCGTGAACGCAGCCTGTCGGCTGCAATATCGCGGCTTGTATCAACATGCGTCAGCTTTGCGCTGTGCCTGATTTACCTGCTGTTCCTTCCAGCCAATCCACTGGGCATGGCGATTTTGATTGGTGGCGGCGCGCTGCTGATGATGTTGGCTGGCCGCCGCGATGAAATAAACTTGGTGGCAATTACCACGGCGGTTATCCTCATCGTTGCCGCGGAAAATCCCCAGGCGGCTTGGCAACAGCCGTTGCTGCGTCTTGCAGATTCGGTCGCGGGCGTTGCGGTTGGCATTGCGTGCATATGGATAACGTCGTTTTTATTCTTCCACCTTCACGGACAAGAAGTGCGCCGATTGTGGGATCGTAGCGATCGGGCAACTCGAATGCTTCGTCGGGTCGTCGCTCGCAAGAACCGGCTTAAACCGCCAAGCCGGACGCAGACTTCGCCCTATGACCTATGATCATTTCTTTTCCGGGGCGCTTGCCCGCCTGCACGAGGAACGCCGCTACCGCGTCTTCGCCGACCTCGAACGCATCGCCGGGCGTTTTCCCCACGCGATCTGGCATTCCCCCGACGGCTCGCGCCCCGCTGTGATCTGGTGCTCGAACGACTACCTCGGCATGGGTCAGCATCCGAAGGTGATCGGCGCCATGATTGAGACCGCGGCCCGCATGGGCGCGGGCGCCGGCGGCACCCGCAATATTTCCGGCACCTGCCACCCGCTGGTCGAACTGGAGCGCGAGCTTGCCGACCTGCACGGCAAAGAGGCCGCGCTGGTCTTCACTTCAGGGTACGTGTCCAACGACACCGGCATCGCCACTATCGCCAAGCTGATGCCGAACTGTGTGATTTTCTCCGATGCGTTGAACCACAACTCGATGATAGAGGGCGTGCGCAGGTCGGGTGCGGAGAGGAAAGTCTGGCGCCACAACGACCTCGTTCATCTCGAGGAGCTGCTGGCCGCGGAGTCGGCGGACCGGCCCAAGCTGATCGTCTTCGAAGCGCTCTATTCCATGGATGGCGATACGGCGCCGGTCTCCCGCATCTGCGATCTGGCCGATCGTTATGGCGCCATGACCTATATCGACGAGGTGCATTCGGCTGGCATCTACGGGCCAGCGGGAGCCGGCATCGCCGCGCGTGAAGGCGCCTCGCATCGAATCGATGTGGTCGAGGGCACGCTGGCGAAGGCGTTCGGCTGCCTCGGTGGCTACATCGCGGCGAGCGCCAACGTCATCGATGCGGTGCGCTCTTACGCGCCGGGATTCATTTTCACCACCGCACTGCCACCGGCGGTCTGCGCCGCAGCCACTGCGGCGATACGGCACCTCAAGGCTTCACAATGGGAGCGCGACCGCCATCAAGAGCGTGCCGCGCGGGTGAAGGCCGTGCTCAATGCCGCTGGCTTGCCGATCATGCCTAACGAGACGCACATCGTGCCGGTGATGGTGGGTGATCCGGAGAAGTGCAAGGAAGCGAGCGATCTTCTGCTCGCGGACCACGGCATCTACATCCAGCCAATCAACTATCCGACGGTCCCGCGCGGGACCGAGCGGCTGCGCATCACGCCGACGCCCTATCACGACGACGCGCTGATCGACACGCTCGCTGAAGCGCTGGTCGATGTGTGGGGGCGCCTCGGATTGCCACTTCAATATTGCGTGCTCGCGGCGGAGTGACCTCCCACGTTGCAGGCTTCGTGTACTCCGAAAGCGCTTGTCTGACGGTGCCACCCGCTCGCTGGTAGCTGCTACCGAGCTGATCGGATAATCGATTCGATGTCCGCTTATGGCCCAAAGCAGACATGACGGTTTGCGCCGCACATGTCTGCTTTCGGGGGTAAAGCGGACATGGCCTTTTGCACTGCAAATGTCTGCTTATGACCCAAAGCGGACATCGACCTCTGTCTCAAACGCTACCTTTGCGATAGCATTCGTATTCAATGACCTCATAGAAAGTACATGAAACGACGAGAATTTTTGCGCACATTCGCCGCAGCCGTGGCAGCTTGGCCAATTTTTGCATTTGCACAGCAGACTCAGCCAAAGAAGCGCGTCGGCTTAATGGCCAATTTGCCGCTTCCGCCAGTGCAGAGGTTTCGCGAAAGGTTACAGAAACTAGGCTGGGTCGAGGGCAAGAATCTCCTCATTGAATATAGATACGGGGAAGGGAGGGATGATCGTTTCCCAGAATTTGCGGCAGAACTTGTGTCCATGCCGGTGGATATCCTGGTCGTTTGGGGAACTCCCGCGGCATTTGCCGCGAAGCGCGCAACCACCACAATCCCGATTTTAGTCGGATCCGCGGGTGACGTTGTGAACACCGGCCTTATTTCTAATCTGGCTCGACCAGATGCAAACCTTACGGGCTTCATCGCGCTAAACGTGGATCTGGAAAGCAAACGTGTGGAATTGCTCAAGGAGGCCATCCCAGGCCTGTCGCGGGTCGTTGTACTGACAAATCCTGCCAACCCTTTGAGCCGCGCCAGTTTGGATACTGCACGTCAAGCTGCCGAAAAGCTGGCAGTCAAAATCGAAGTTGTTGAAGCCAAGAGCGCGGCAGACGTCGAGAGCGCTCTTGCGAAAATAAAGACGTTGCATCCAGATGCTCTGGTAATCGCCCCCGACACTCAATTGTTGAGCAAGCGAAAGGAAATAGCGGACTTTATGGCCGAACAGCGCCTCCCGGCGATCTATCCGTTTCGCGAATACGCAAGTGTTGGCGGTCTATTTATTTACGGTGCCAATCTTTCCGTCTTGTTCGAACGAGCTGCTGAATATCTAGATAAGCTATTGAAAGGCGAGAAAGTCAGTAACTTGCCTGTTCAACAAGCGACGACCTTTGAATTGATCGTGAACACAAGAACGGCCTCGGCAATCGGGCTAACCGTCCCCCGTGAGATACTTCTTCGCGCCGACGATGTGATCGAATGAATGGGCAGTGTCCGCTTTTGGCCCAAAGCGGACATTTCAGTTTGCGCTGCAAATGTCCGCTTTCGGGAGTAAAGCAGACATGACTTGTTGCGATGCGAATGTCTGCTTTTGACCCAAAG
>DAISKM010000476.1:0-3362 GCA_036820945.1 Pseudolabrys sp. | reverse complement strand
GCACTGGGTCGTGATTCCGGCCATGGGCTTGTGCATGGGCGAGATTTTCTATCTGAAGGAACTCGCCGAGGACTGCGAACAGGACGGGATTTATGAGTTTTTCTTCTGCGGTCCGCCGCTGATCATCACCGGGGGCACCGGCTCTCCGATCAATCCGCAGGCGATCAAATAGGCTAGACTAAAAACCGAGCGGTGCCCGTCACCCTGAGGCGCTCGCGAAGCGAGCCTCGAAGGGTGACGATGGTGATTTGTAACCGTCATCCTTCAAGGGCCGCCTGCGGCGGCCGCCTCAGGATGACGCCGAAAGCGAGGAGATCAAAACATGCCCCGTTGGCTCAAGCGTGGAATGGACGCGGGCGCGATAAAGGCTGCCGACGCCAAGGTGCGGGAAACCGTCGAGAGCATTCTGGCCCAGGTGGACGAGCGCAAGGATGCGGCGATTCGCGAAATGTCGGAAAAATTCGACAAGTGGTCGCCAAAGGATTTCCGACTGTCGCCCCAGGAAATCGAACGGGCCATCGCGCAGGTCCCAAAGCGCGACCTTGACGACATCAAGTTTGCTCAGGCGCAGGTGCGCAATTTCGCGCAGAAACAGCGCGACACGATGCACGACCTTGAGATCGAGACGCTACCGGGCATTGTTCTCGGCCATCGCCATATTCCTGTGAACTCGATCGGATGTTACGTACCTGGCGGGCGCTACCCGATGGTCGCCTCCGCGCACATGTCGATCGTCACCGCGAAGGTCGCGGGCGTGAAACGCATCATCGCCTGCGCGCCCCCATTCAGAGGCGGGCCGCACCCCGCGATCGTCGCGGCCATGCATTTCGGCGGCGCCGACGACATCTACGTGCTCGGCGGCGTGCAGGCCGTAGCTGCCATGGCGCTCGGTACCGAAACGATCAAGCCGGTGGACATGATCGTTGGGCCAGGCAATGCCTACGTGGCGGAGGCGAAGCGCCAGTTGTTTGGTCGGGTTGGCATAGACCTGCTTGCCGGCCCCACGGAGACGCTCATCATCGCCGATGACAGCGTCGACGGGGAAATCTGCGCCACCGATCTTCTTGGTCAGGCCGAGCATGGTCCCACGTCTCCCGCGGTGCTGATTACCAAATCCGAAAAGCTTGCTCGCGACACGATGAAAGAGGTCGAGCGGCTGCTGTCGATACTTCCCACCGCGGACGCGGCCGGCCAGGCATGGAAGGACTACGGGGAGGTGATCGTCTGCGACAACGAGGCGGAGATGATTTCCGAGGCTGATCGCGTGGCGTCCGAGCACGTACAGGTCATGACGCACGACCCGGATGTGTTTCTCAATGGCATGAAGAACTACGGTTCACTATTTCTTGGGCCACGGACTAATGTCGCCTACGGCGACAAGGTGATTGGCACCAACCACACGCTGCCGACTAAAAAAGCGGCGCGCTACACCGGTGGCCTGTGGGTGGGCAAATTCATGAAAACATGCACCTATCAAAAAGTGCTGACCGACGAGGCCAGCGCCATGATCGGCGAGTATTGCTCGCGCCTGTGCGTGCTTGAGGGCTTTCTCGGTCATGCCGAGCAGGCGAACATTCGCGTGCGGCGTTATGGCGGCCGCAACGTCCCCTACGCTCAGGCTGCGGAGTGATTTTCTGTCATGGCCGGGCTTGTCCCGGCCATCCACGTCTTTGATAGTGGTACGTCTGGAAGACGTGGATGCCCGACACAAGGCATGTGCTCGGGCCGACCGACGGCCGGACCCGAGTGCCGGGCATGACGAAGCATGGCAGTTGATCTCACTCGCACCCCTTCCTTTCGACTCGATGGCAAGCGCGCGCTGGTGACCGGTGCCGGCCGCGGCATTGGCCTTGCGGCCGCCTCCGCCCTGGCAGATGCCGGTGCGGAAGTGACACTCGCCGCGCGCACCGTAAAGGAAATCGAGGAAGCCGCCGAGGCGATCCGCTCGCGCGGGCAAAAGGCTGCACATCTTGCGCTCGATGTCCGCGACGTGAATGCGGTGAAGGAAGCAATTGCAGAACGATCGCCTTTCGAGATCCTGGTCAACAATGCCGGAACCAACAGGCCGGCGCCGTTCGTCGACGTGAAGATAGAAGATTTCGATTTCGTCTTTTCGCTGAACGTGCGCGCCGCCTATTTCGTGGCACAGGCCGTCGCGCGGCGACTGATCGATGCCGGGCGTGGCGGGTCTATCGTCAATATGTCCTCGCAGATGGGTCATGTCGGGGGACCGACGCGGACGGTTTATTGCGCGACCAAGCACGCAATGGAGGGCTTCACGAAAGCGATGGCAATCGAGCTGGCCCCGCACAAGATTCGCGTCAACACGCTGGCGCCGACCTTCATCGAGACGCCGATGACGCGGTCGTTCTTCCAGAACCAGACATTTCGCGAGGATACGCTTCGCCGCATCAAGCTCGGCCGCCTCGGCCAGCTCGAGGATTTGACCGGCGCTATTGTCTTTCTGGCGAGCGACGCAGCCGCGCTGATGACCGGCTCATCGCTCGTCGTCGACGGTGGCTGGACAGCGGAGTGAGCAGGTCTACTTTAACTGCGGCAAATCCGCGAAGTACTCCGGGTGCTCCTGCTGCACCTCGGCCATGAATTGCGGCCGGAACAGGCTGGGCACGTCCAGCCTTGGCGCGCCTTTCAGCGTGTTCATCAGCACCTCGTCCTCCGCGTTTTCGAAGGCGCGCATCACGTTCGGCGAAAGCCGCGGATCGAAGCTGATGTGCTTCACGGCTTTCTTGCCGATCGCGACATCGGTACCAGGCACCCATTTCGCGAAAATCTCAACCGCCTCGTCGCGATTGTTGCGCGTAAAGTGCGAGGACTCGGCGAGACCGGCAGCGATGCTTTTCACCACCGCAGGCTTGCTCTCAACCGTCGGCCCGTGCGCCGTTGCCACCATCACGTACGACATATGATGGCCGCCGCGGATCACCGCGAATGAATCCGGTACTTCGGTGAGCACCTGCGTGACATAGGGTTCCCACGATACGATCGCATCGACCTTGCCTTCCTTCAGCGCGGGCGCGAGACCGAACTGCGACCAGATGTTCTCGATGGTGAGCTCCTCGTATTTCATTTTGGCGCGGCGCAACACCATTTTGAAATATTCGTCGGATGTCTGGCCGCGCGCGAGCCCGATCTTCTTGCCCTTGAGGTCGGTGACCTTGCCGGCCTCGATGCCCCTGCCCTTTTTGGTCACGATGGCGAGCGGATCGTCGCAATTGTCGCGCGTCGCGTCGTTCATGATCAGGCCGATCACCCTGAACGGCTCGCCGGCATGCACCGCTTTGAGGTAAGTGGTCGTGCTCATGTCGCCGATTTGCGCACGGCCGTCGTGCATGGCGTTGACC
>DAISKM010000475.1:0-3367 GCA_036820945.1 Pseudolabrys sp. | reverse complement strand
CTTGGCCGGGCTGCATCATCAATACGTCCGGATATGATTTTCGGAAAGGACAGGTTGAATATTTGACGAACACCTCGATGATGGACGTCGACGGTCGAGTAATATTTTGGTTTTAGTGCGAGTCATCGGCGCGCATGGTACTGCCGGCCATGCGTCAGCATGGGTTCCGGCACAATCGTACGCGATTCTTGTTGGGCTTCATCACCACTATGTCCGGATTTAGGTTTTCGGTACACACAGATATGTTGCGCTAGGCAAAACCAGCATGAATGCGTGCTGGTCTGGCCCGCACAACCGTGAGACGCACAACATGCCGTTCAAGGTTCAGGTTGGTCCGCCACAGATTGCCATCCACCAGGGCCAGACTGTGCTCGTCAGCGAGCCGGACGGGCAGATCCATTGGCCGAGCGACAAGGGTCTGTACTTCCTTGACACGCGGATTGTCAGCAGTTGGTCGATTTACGCCAACGGCGAACCATGGGAGCTGCTAAACGGCGGCCCTGTTAGCTATTACGCGGCACTCATCTTCCTCACTAATAAGTCTATCCTCACCGAAGGCGGTACGATTCCCCCGCGCACCCTCGGCCTCACTATCGGCCGATCGATCAGTGGTGGCTTGCACGAAGATCTCGACATCACCAACAATAGCATGAGACCGGTAAGGTTCCAGCTCGAGATCGCCCTCCGAAGTGACTTCGCCGACATTTTCGAGGTGAAATCCGGTCACATCGTGCGCCGCGGCCAGATCACCACTGAATGGTCGGAGGCAGAGCAACGACTCCGCACCGCGTATTCGAACCAGGATTTTCACCGCGCCGTGAAAGTATCTGTATCGCGCGCACCGTGCAAAGCTGTATCTGCTAACGGGCGACTCAGCTTCGAGGTCGCGCTTCAGCCGAACGAGGCCTGGCACGCCTGCTTGCTCTACACGCTTGAGGATGGCGAGCAACATTTGCTCGCGCCACAGGATTGCATCGGGCAGAGCGACAAGTCCCACCACGCCGGGGCGATGGCGGAATGGCTGAAGACCGTGGTCAATATTGAGACCAGCAACGAAGAATTCTACCGTCTGTTCCGCCAAGCGCTGGAGGACATGGCTGCGCTCCGTCTGCCGATCAAGGGCACAGACCATGTAGTTTTCCTGCCTGCTGCCGGCCTGCCCTGGTTCGTTGCTCCGTTCGGGCGCGACAGCCTGATCGTTTCGCTGCAGAATATTTTCATCTATCCGGAATTCGCCCGCGGGGCGTTGGAAATCCTGGGCTCTCTGCAAGCCAAGGAGGAAGATCCCTACCGTGATGCCGAACCGGGCAAAATTCTACACGAATTGCGCTGCGGCGAGCTGGCTCATTTCAAGCTGATCCCTCACACGCCCTATTACGGCACCGCGGATGCCACACCGCTTTATCTGACTACCCTGCACGCCGCCTGGCGCGCGACCGGCGACCAAGAGTTGTTGGGACGGCATCTGCAAACGGCAGAGGCTTGCCTCTCTTGGATCGACGAATACGGCGACCGGGACCGCGATGGGTTTCAGGAGTATCAGACGCGCTCGTCGGTTGGCTACGAGAATATGGCCTGGAAGGATTCCGGCGATGCTGTCATCTATCCGGACGGCTCGCTGGTTAAGGGACCCAAGGCGCTCTGCGAGCTGCAGGGCTACGTTTACAATGCTTGGGTCCGCATGGCGGAGGTTTTTGACGCGCTCGGCAAGCCGGAGCGTGCGCAGGATCTGCGCGCTAAGGCTGCTGTCCTGTTCGCGCGGTTCAATGAAGCCTTCTGGGACGAAGAGCTCGGGTTCTATGCCCTCGCCCTCGATGGCGACAAGAACAAGGTCCTAACTGTGGCATCAAATGCGGGGCATTGCCTGTGGTCCGGCATCGTGCCTCCCGAGCGTGCGAAGAGGGTAGTCGACCGCTTGATGGCGCCGGACATGTGGACAGGGTGGGGCATTCGCACGCTGTCAGCCAATCACCCGGCGTTCAATCCGTACAACTATCAGACCGGCTCAGTCTGGCCGCACGATAACGCTATCATTGCCATGGGCTTCAAATACTATGGCTTTGGCGCGGAGGCGGCCCAAATCGCCTACGACGTTAGCATCGCGGCGACCCACTTCCTACTCAATCAGTTGCCGGAACTTTACACCGCTTCCGAACGCGACGAGGCAAATTTCCCCGTGCAATACATCGGCGCGAACGTGCCCCAAGCTTGGGCGGCTGGCTCAGCATTCATGCTGACACAGGCCCTGTTAGGATTCTTGCCCGACGCACCGCGCAACAAGTTGTATGTCGACCCGTTCCTTCCGGCATGGCTACCCGACCTGACGGTGCGCAATCTGCGGATCGGCAAGCACAAGGTTGACATCCGCTTCTGGCGCGAGGACGCGCAGACCGCGTTTGAGGTGATCAAGGGAGACCCCAAGCTCGTCGAACGCTGCGAGGTCGCGTCGAAGGTCGCGCAACTGAGGATTGCCTCCGATCTTTTGGCCGGCTTAAGTTCCAGCGAGCTGGCTACGAACACCCACGGGAACGAATGAGGTGAGAATCGCAAGCTTCAGGGAAGACCAGACAGATTGAATACCCGTGCGGGAGGAGTTGATAGCGGCGAGAGTTTGGAAACTTGGCGACGAGCCCTTTGGTCCCGAGCTTGGAGAAATCGTGAGTGTGGCGCGGATTTGTTACAAAGCGGCACCGCCTTGCAAACTTGCGATTTTTCACAGTCGCACCGTGGCACTCTCGTACGCGAGTGCCGCTTAAGCGCTGGCCGCGGCGACGCCACCCCGAAAGTACGGCTACCCTCGTGGGGCGAGAGGGCGTATGGTTCCGCAGATCTCTGCACGCCGGACGCCATGGTCACCTTGTGGAGTTGCACGGCCAACGGTTCCGTACCTTCGATTGGCAGTGTCTGCAGCGATGCGGTGGGACTTCTAATGGTCCGCGCAGCGTTATCTCACACTCTATCGCGATCTGACTTCGGGGCGGGCGGGCCGGCCGGACCGCGTCACGGGGTCGTCGCATGACGGCTAAAGAGAGTCAGTATGAACCGTACCGAGCGCAAACGAGCCCTCGCTAATCCACTGCAGACGCTCGAAAAGCGTCACCAGGCTGCGGGATGAGTGAGATGGTGACTATCCCACCGCCGCCCGCCGCAGCCATGGCGGCAGCGGTCGTTTCCGGCCGCCAGGCGCCGCCCGCGATCATGACGATTTTCGGCGCCGCTGGCGATCTGACCAAGCGTCTTGTGGTACCTGCGCTCTACAACCTCGTGCGGGCCGGCAAACTTCCGGACGAGTTCGCAATCATCGGCGTCGATATTGCCGACCTGACCACTGAGGGTTGGCGCCAGAGCCTGACCGAGATGATAGATG
>DAISKM010000474.1:0-3371 GCA_036820945.1 Pseudolabrys sp. | reverse complement strand
GGTAAGCGGCTATCCAAAATCGCCGTCAGAAAGCTTCTCGGCGTCGCGACCATCGAGCAAAAGGCCCGGCGCTTGCCGTCTTTGCCCGCCGGGCCGCGGCGATGAGACGAACTCGCTCGTTCGCCATTTCTTCTTCGGCCACATGGAGGCGGTTTCTGCCCGCGTATTTCGCACGGTAAAGCGCCGCATCCGCGCGCGCGATCAGAGAATCGAGTGATGTGACGGGCTCATAAGCTGTAGCCGCCCCAATGCTGACAGTCGCGCCAATAGAGTGGGCAGCGACGGTTGCCCCCGCAAACTCGAAGCTCGATCGCACGCGATCGCCGATTTTGCTGGCGCTCTCGAGGCCTCCCGGAACGATCGCGATAAACTCTTCACCCCCGAACCTGGCGATGATGTCGTCGGCACGCGTGCTCGCGCGCACCACCCGTCCAAACACGCGCAAGACCTCGTCGCCCACGGCGTGCCCGAAACGGTCATTGATCGATTTGAAATGATCAAGATCGAACATCAGCATGGCCACGGGCTCCCCGCGTCGTGCCTGCCGTGCGCACAGGGTGAGCGCGCTCTCCATAAAGGCCTGGCGGCTAAGCAGGCCCGTCAGATGGTCGGTGCTTGCGGCGGTGCGATAGACGTGCACGTGATGATCCTTGACCATCAGCATCACGATGAATGCGGTGCCAACCGCGTAGATGATCGTTTCAAGCGTAAATACCGTCAGCCATGCGCCGTTGTGTCCCTCGGGCAGAACCGCGTGCATCGCGAGCGGCATCAAAAAGATGCCGGCGTGCAGGCATGGCACGACAATGGCGGCAGCGCGGGAATAGCGCGTCCTGCGTCGCTCTCGCCAAAGCTCGATCGCGATGAAAAACGTATAAACCGGGACGATCATGGCACCGAGAATCTGGCCATTTTCATTGTCGAGTACGCCCGGAATCTGGCCGATCCCCAGCCAGAGAACCGCGCCAATGAAGGTTGCAAAGGGCAACAGGCGCCTGCCCTGGAACAAACGCACTCCATTCCAGATCATGCCGCAGGCGAGGAAGGTCAATGCACCGGGCACCACAGCGGGCAATGTGATGACCGGATCTGGCATGCCTGCCAGCGCCATCGCCGCAGCGCCGATCAGGTAGGCGGAGCCCCACCATGCCAGCGCGCGCACATTGCGCTGCTGCAGCCAGTCAATGATCAAAAAGACGCCGAGAAGGCCTGCAATGCACACGGCCACCAACGACAGCGTCGGCAGATCCAGGCTCGATTGCAGATTAACCGTCAGCAGCATATCGACTCCCGCATGCGGCCTGCGTGTGAATGCCAAACCGCGGCTGGCAAAATACCGCTGAGGGAGTAGAAATCCGTTGCGGAAATCACGTGGCTTCGATGAAAGACTTCCTCGAATTGTAATGAATTACGGCATTCGGAATTGATGTGGGCCTGCTTTTGACAGGCCAAATATCGCGCTTCCTGAGGTAAACAGGCTCGCTAAAATTCTAACGATCGGGATTCGAAAGCAAAAAGGCGCGCCGTGGGCGCGCCTTTTCATAACATTTCGCTCGGCTAGCGCTTCGAGAACTGGAAGGAACGCCGCGCTTTTGCCCGCCCGTATTTCTTGCGTTCGACCACGCGAGAATCGCGGGTGAGAAATCCGCCGCGCTTGAGCGCGCCGCGCAGTTCAGGTTCGAAATAGGTCAACGCCTTGGCCAGCCCGTGACGGACTGCGCCGGCCTGGCCGGACAGGCCGCCTCCCGACACGGTGCAGGTGACGTCGTATTGCCCGCTGCGATTGGCGGCGATCAGCGGCTGTTGAATAAGCATCCGCAGCACCGGCCTTGCGAAAAATGTTTCCACGGCCTTCGTATTAATGAGGACCTTTCCAGAACCGGGCTTTATCCAAACCCGTGCCACGGCGTTTTTGCGCTTGCCGGTCGCGTAGGCGCGTCCCTGCGCATCGACCTTTTTTTCGTATTTTGGCGCTTCCGGCGCGGCCGGTTTGAGACTGGCCAGTCCTTCCAATGATTGCATGGTCTCGGCCAAGTTATGCACTCCTCACGTTCTTGCGGTTCATGCCAGCGACGTCGAGTTTCTCGGGCTTTTGCGCTTCGTGCGGATGATCAGGCCCCGGATAGACGCGCAGGTTGCCCAGTTGAACCCGGCCAAGCGGCCCGCGCGGCAGCATGCGTTCAACCGCCTTCTCGACCACGCGTTCCGGGAAACGGCCCTCCAGGATGGCTTTTGCCGTTCGTTCCTTGATGCCGCCGATGAAGCCGGTGTGATGGTGATAGACTTTCTTTTCGCGCTTGCGCCCGGTCAAAATCGCTTTGGCCGCATTGACGACGATGACATTGTCGCCGTCGTCGACATGCGGCGTATACGATACCTTGTGCTTCCCGCGCAGGCGCAACGCCACAATCGAGGCAAGCCGGCCAACGACAAGCCCGGTGGCGTCGATCGTCACCCATTTCTTTTCAATATCGGCAGGCTTGGCCGAATACGTCTTCATGATGTTGTCCTTGAGAACCTGGCGCCCCGAGCGCTTAAAACGTCAGCTTTCTAGCCGACTGAGGCTGGATTGGTCAACGCCGCGGTTTGAATAATATAAGTTATTTATCAGCTAGTTATATATATGGTATTTAGCTACCCAGACCTAATTACCGTTGGCGGGTATCGAATAGGTCGATGTGACATGCGCAACGGGTTCGGGCACGCCCTCTGAAAAGATTGTCACCTCACCAACCGCCAGCCGCTTTCCAACTTTCAACAGGCGTGCATCCGCAACCAGATCGGCTTGCCGCGGCTCGCGGAGAAAATTGATGCTGAGATTTGTCGTGACAGCGAGCGGCTGGGGGCCAATGGCTGAAAAAACCGCGACGTACATCGCGAAATCGGCAAGCTCCATCATGGTGGGCCCGGAAATGGTCCCGCCGGGCCGGATATAACTCTCCTGAAACAGCCGCCGCACGCGGGCGCTCCCGTAGTCGACGCGCTCGATCGCCAGTCCGCAGCCGGGGTAAAAGCCTTGCGGAAAAACGTCGTGCAGCAGCTTTGCAATTTCCTCGGCATTCATCACCGACGCCGGCATGCGCGCCTCCCCTCGCCGGCCGATCCGGCGCCTTGGTCATAGACAGCGGCGCTGTCAGGTCAATTGGGGATTTCAGGCCTTGCCGTAGAGCTCGCGCAGCGCGTTCTTGGTCTTCTCGAGCTTTTCCTTGCGGGCTCTGGAAAGTCCGCGCCCGCCACGATTGATAAAGAACGTGAGCATCGACATCGCTGACCGGTATGAGTTCGATTTGCGTCGTCGGCTGCGATCGGCTGAGCGCTTCAGCGAGAAGGCAATCTTTCGCGGCGTGGATTTGGTGAAGACACCTTTCTCC
>DAISKM010000473.1:0-3382 GCA_036820945.1 Pseudolabrys sp. | reverse complement strand
AGGCTGCGACCATCGGGATGTTCGTCATTCTGTTGATTGCAGCACTCAGCCTTGCCCGCCCGATATTGCTGCCGGTCGCCTCGGCCTTTGTCGTCACCATGATGCTCGGTCCGCTATCGTCACGAGCGGAGCGCTATCGTGTCCCCGCTCTGCTGTCGGCTCTCGTTTTCTGGCTTCTCGTCATCGCTGTCTGTTACGGGGTCGTCGTTCTCCTGGGTGCCCCGGCGGTGGATTGGATCGGCAAGGCACCGGACATCGGCCGCAGCATTCAGGAAAAAATGCATGTTTTGGATCGCCCATTGGCGGCATTGCAGGAGCTGCGAGACGTGCTGCTCCCGTCGGACAAAAAGGGGAGCCTTGGCGTCGACATCATGGCTTTCGTGCAGGCGGCCCTGGCGATCGTCACACCCGCCATCGGTCAGATGCTGATCTTTTTCGGCACGCTCTTTTTCATGCTGCTGGGGCGCTCCCAGTTGCGGCGCGTCCTGGTGGTGTTTTTCGAACGACGTGAATCGCGACTCCGAGCTCTCAAGATAATGAATGACATTGAGCACAATCTGACTGGCTATCTAAGCGTTGTGACCGTCATTAATGCCGCAGTCGGGGTGTGTGGAGGCGGGGCCGCGTGGATGGCCGGTCTGCCGGATCCGGTTGCCTGGGCCGTGCTCGCATTTATTCTCAACTTCATTCCGTATATCGGCGCGCTAATCGTTGAGGTCAGCATGTTTATGGTCGGGGTGGTGACATTTCCTACGCTCACCCAGGCGTTGCTGGCGCCGTTGATTTTTCTGGGCCTGGCGACACTCGAGGGGCACTTTATTACGCCCAGCATTATGGGTCACAGGCTCACACTCAATCCGCTTACGGTGTTCTTGGCGCTGGTCTTCTGGACATGGCTCTGGGGACCCGTAGGCGCGTTCCTGGCCGTGCCGCTGCTTATTGTCGCAATTGTCGTGATCGACCATCTCTTCCCGGAGGATGAGCCAGAGCTTCCGGCTTAGAGTGCTGGCGCACTCGTCGGTGTCGGGCTAGACACGATCGACAAAGTTTTTGCCAAACCCTCCCGATGGACCTTCCAGGCATTGCCCAAAACGTCGTCCAATTCGTCCACAATAATGGTGGTTGGGCGGTACCGATCGTTTTCGCCCTGGCATTCGGCGAGTCACTGGCCTTCATCTCACTCCTGATTCCGGCCTGGGGCGCGCTGGTCGCGATCGGGGCCCTGATCGGGCACAGCGGCATCAGCTTTTGGCCGATCTGGATTTCCGCATCGGTAGGTGCCGCGTTAGGCGATTGGCTGTCTTATTGGATCGGGCTCAAGCTCGAATATACGGTCGCGCACATGTGGCCGTTATCGCGCCATCCCGAACTCATTCCGCGCGCCGAAGCCTTCATGAAGAAGTGGGGCGTTGTCGGGATTTTTATCGGTCGGTTCTTCGGGCCGTTGCGGGCTTCCGTGCCCCTGATCGCCGGCATTTTCGAAATGCCATTCTGGCAATTCCAGATTGCGAATTTCGTTTCCGCATTCGTCTGGGCGGCGACGCTGCTCACGATCGGTGACGTCATATCGAAAGCCATCATGTGGTTCTGGTAACCGCGCAAAAAACCGCCGGGCTTCGGTTTCATGCGAAGTACTGTGGAACGCTATTTCAGCGCGGCAACGCCGGCCATCGATACGACGTCGTCCTGTGAGCCTGTGCCGCCGCTCACGCCGATGGCGCCAACAATTTTGCCACCGACCACGAGCGGATTGCCGCCGCGCGAAGCGATAAAGTCGTTTCCAAGTGTCGGCAGATACGCAAAAAAGTCGCCTTTGCCGAGCAGCCGTTCGAACACAAGTGTCGGACGCCTGTAACGGGCCGCCGCGCGCGCCTTTTGTTGCGAAATACCCGTCGATGCATACTGGCAGTTGTCCTGCTTCTCGAAATAGACAAGATCGCCCGACGGCCCGACGATCGCGATGCACAGTGCATTCCAATTGCGCTTTTGAGCTTCCGCGATCGCCGCTGCGGCCGCCTTTTTGGCGGTTTCAATATTGATGGTCTCTCCATATGCCGCCGGAGTCATCGCGTCCGGCAAGTTTTCGTTCGGATTATTTGGATCGGCCGGTACCTGCGCAAAGACAGCCGTCCGAAGGCGGGGTGGAATAACGCCTGGCAAGGAAGTAGCTCCAGGCATCATGTCCGTTGCGACCTATGGCCATACACCGGGCCACAACTCACACATCGTCTCGTCGGGATCGGCAGCGGTCTATGTGCAGGCGGACGTAACCAACAATCCGGCGCTGTTCGTGCGCAATCCGGGCTGGCATGCGTTCTTTGACCAGGATGCCGCCATGGCGGAGGCTACGCGCAGGAACGTCTACGACATGCTGGCGACGGAGAAGATGATGGTGCAAGGCTTCCATTATCCGTTCCCGTCGGTTGCCTACATTGAGAAGACGGCATCCGGCTATCGTGAAACACCTGCACCATGGAATCCGACGATTTGACTTGAATGAGAGAGCAACGGCCGCCCATGCGGGCGGCCGTTGTTCTTGACCGGTGAAGGCGCGCGGCCTATATGCCCGCGCATGACGCCTGCTACAGCAAGTAAGCTCCGCCGCCGTGCCACCCTGGCACGGGCATAGCATTTGCGTCACCCGTGCCGCCGGATTTGAGGCTGCGGCACGTGTCCCCCATCGAAACCGCGCTGTTGGCCTTCTTCCGGTAGTTCTTTAAGACTTCTGGATAGGGATCGACTCATGGCCAACAAAGCGAAGATCGGTGTGCTGGGCGCCTCGGGTTATACCGGTGGCGAGCTCGTGCGCATGTTGCTGCGCCACCCGCGCGCCGAGATTGGTCTGTTGACGGCCGAGCGCAGTGCCGGCAAGGCGATGCGTGACGTTTTTCCGCATTTCTCGCCATTCACATTGCCGCAGCTTGTCGCGGTCGATGGGCTTGATTGGGCTGGCGCGGCGCTCGATGTCGCGTTCTGCGCCTTGCCGCATGCGACCACACAAAAGGTAATCAGGGAACTGCTGAAACAATCGCCGACAACGAAGGTGGTCGACCTCTCCGCTGACTTTCGCCTGGCGGACAGCTCGGCATACGCGAAATGGTACGGCCACGAGCATCACGCACCCGAGCTTCAGAAAGAGGCGGTCTACGGGCTGACCGAGATTCACCGGCGGGACATCAAGAAAGCACGGCTAGTCGCCAATCCCGGCTGCTACACAACCTGTGCGCAGCTTCCGCTCGTTCCCTTGCTCAAGAACAAAGCGATTGAGCTCGACGAAATCGTCATTGATGCCAAGTCAGGCATGACCGGGGCGGGGCGGGCCGCAAAAGAGGCCATGCTGTTCTCGGAGGTTTCGGAAGGCTTTCACGCATATGGCGTAGGA
>DAISKM010000472.1:0-3388 GCA_036820945.1 Pseudolabrys sp. | reverse complement strand
ATGTGATGGCGCGCCTGCTCGCCAATGCACTGCCCGCAGTCCTTGGGCAACCCGTGTTCATCGAATACAAGCCGGGTGCCGGCAACACGATCGGCTCGCGGCCCGTCGCATGTACTCTCCTCGGACACAATCTCAGAAGAGCCTAGCGCCGAAGCAGGGGACGGTTAAAGCCGACATTTGCTATCGGGGTGGCCGCTCGAATGAAATCAGGCGAACGCGTGGATCGCCAAATTCGGTGCCGACACAATTGAGATAGGGACAGGGACGCTGCTTGCACGTCGTGATGGCATCCGCGGCCGGAGGGAGCAGGGTGCTCGCGGCAACGTCGCCAACCGGCGCCGAGAGAATAGTGATGCCTCAGGCAACGACAGCGGCAGCCACGATGGCAGCGAAGGCTTTCAACACAACAAAAGGCCCCTCTTTCAGTTCGACCGAACGCCCTCTCAGGCGCGGCCTTGCGGGAGATAGGTCGCAGCAGCCGGGGAAAAAGTTCAAACCGCAAAGGCACGGTCTTGCGGGGGTACCGGGTGGCAGGTTAGACCCCGTTTCATGCTGAGAATTGCTCTTTATGCGGGGTCATTTGACCCGGTCACCAATGGCCATCTCGACGTGGTGCGACATGCCGTTCGGCTTGCCGACCGGCTGGTCCTTGCGATTGGGGTTCACCCTGGCAAGGCACCCCTATTTTCCGCCGATGAGCGCTTGGCAATGTTGCAGGAGACCTGCGGTCCCGTGGCGCGCGAGGCTAAATGCGAGTTGTCCTGCATCACCTTTGCGGACCTGGTGGTGAACACCGCGCGGAAGGTAGGCGCCGCCATACTGATCCGCGGCCTGCGCGATGGCACCGATCTCGACTATGAAATGCAGATGGCGGGAATGAATGCGGCCATGGCGCCGGACATCCTGACGGTTTTCCTGCCCGCATCCCCTCTTGTGCGCCCGATCACCGCCACATTGGTACGTCAGATCGCGGGGATGGGCGGCGATGTTTCCAGCTTCGTGCCGAGCCCTGTAGCCGTGCGCCTGAAGAAAAAGTTTGCGCGGTGAATGCGCCACGTCCTCAACGGGGAGAATAATGATCAGCAACCGATCAACACTCACGCTTGCGACGATTCTTGCGTTGTTGGCAACGCCCGCGGTCGCACAGTCTCCGCTCTCTAATCCAGCGTCGCTGCGAGAGCAGGCGCCAGCGACCTACAAGGTGAGGTTTGACACGACTAAGGGCCCATTTGTCGTCGAGGTCACGCGCGCCTGGGCTCCGCGTGGCGCCGACCGCTTCTACAACCTGGTGAAGAACGGTTTTTACGATAATGCGCGCTTTTTCCGCGTGATATCGGGATTCATGGTGCAGTTCGGCATCAACGGGGATCCGGCAATCATGGCGAACTGGCGTACGGCGCAGATTCCCGACGATCCCGTCACGCAAAGCAACACCCGCGGCATGATTACGTTTGCGACCGCTGGCCCTAATAGCCGCACCAGTCAGGTTTTCATCAACTTCGCCGACAATGCGCGGCTTGACCAGTCGGGCTTTGCCCCGTTCGGCAAGGTGGTGTCGGGCATGAATGTCGTGGATTCACTTAACGCCGAATATGGCGAAGGCGCTCCACGGGGGCGCGGTCCCGACCAAAGCCGTCTGCAGAGTGAAGGCAATGTCTACCTTGCAAAAGAGTTTCCGCGCATGGATTACATCAAAAAAGCAACGATCGAACGCTGAACAATTTATCGTCACCGGGCTTGTCCCGGTGACCCGCCGAGCAGGTGCAAGACGCCTTGCCCAAGCGAGGTGGCCGGAACAGGTCCGGTTACGGCACTAAACTTTGTATCGTGAGAGGATGTGTGAGATGGCGAAGCCGGAAGATACGCTGACGCTCGAGACGACCAAAGGCAAAGTGGTGATCGAGATGCGCCCAGATCTCGCGCCCGGACATGTGGCGCGGATCAAGGAACTGGTGAAGGACGGATTTTATGACGGCATCGTCTTTCATCGCGTGATCGATGGCTTCATGGCACAGACGGGGTGTCCGCACGGGACGGGCACAGGGGGATCGGGGAAAAGGCTCAAAGCCGAATTCAACCGCGAGCCGCATGTGCGCGGTACCGTGTCGATGGCGCGAGCCAGCAATCCTGATTCCGGCGACAGTCAGTTTTTCATCTGCTTCGACGATGCGCGCTTTCTCGACAACCAATACACGGTCTGGGGCAAGGTGATCGAAGGCATGGAAAACGTCGACAAGATCAAGCGCGGCGAACCGGTGAAAGACCCCGACAAGATCGTCAACGCGAGGATGGGGGCTTAACCTATATATCGAGCCAAAATTGCGTCATGGCCGGGCTTGTCCCGCCTGCGGGCCGAAGCAATCGTTACTATGCCTGACCCAGGCATCCTTCGGCGGGCGAAGGCCGGCCATCCACGTCTTTGAACATGCCAAGCAAAAGACGTGAATGCCCGGAAAGGACCGGGCATGACTTGGGAAAGGCATGAAAACCGACCTTTTCGATTTCGAGCTTCCCTCGGACCGTATCGCGCTGCGGCCAGCGGTCCCGCGCGATGCCGCGCGGCTTTTAGTTGTGAAACCGGCTGACCCGCAGGAACTGTCCGACCGCATCATCGGCGATTTGCCGGATCTCCTTCGGCCAGGCGATTGCCTGGTCGTCAATGACAGCAAGGTGATTGCGGCCCGTCTCGCTGGCCACCGTATCGGGCGCGGAAGCACGACGCCGGCTATTGAAGCAACCCTGCACAAGCGGCTGGATGGCTCGCACTGGCGCGCTTTCGTGAAACCAGCCAAGAAGCTCGAGGTCGGGGACAGGCTCCGCTTCGGCGTTGAGGGAAAAGTCTGCTTTCTCGGCGAGCTCGATGCTCAGGTTGCACAGAAAGATGAGGGAGGCGAGGTAACTCTGTCATTTTCCTTTCATGGCCCGGTTCTGGACCAGGCCATTGCCGAGCGAGGTGAGATGCCTCTGCCGCCCTACATCGCCTCCCGTCGCGAGCCGGACGAGCAAGATCGGACTGACTACCAGACGCTCTTTGCTCGCGAGGAAGGGTCCGTCGCGGCTCCGACCGCCGGTTTGCACTTTACCGAGCCCCTGCTCGGGCGGCTCGCAGAACGCGGGGTGACCCTCCAGCGGGTGATGCTGCATGTCGGCGCTGGCACTTTCCTGCCGGTTAAGGCTGACGACACGGCGGGGCACAGGATGCATTCGGAATTCGGCACTGTGTCACCCGAAACGGTGCAGGCCTTGAATACGAAAAGGGAGACGGGTGGACGCATCGTGGCAGTGGGTTCAACCGCGCTGCGGCTGTTGGAAAGCGCGGTTGACGAAAATGGTCGCCTCAGAGCCTTTTCCGGCGAAACGGCGCACTTCATCACGCCCGGCTATAAAT
>DAISKM010000471.1:0-3391 GCA_036820945.1 Pseudolabrys sp. | reverse complement strand
TGCCGTCTCCTGAAAAGAGTCAGTCTCGTCCGTCGTCGGCTGCTGCGGTCAGCGTCTGCTCAGCCTCACCAAAAGATACTCCCCGACAGCCTTAATCCTGTAATGTCGCGCCCGCAGGTCAATCCGCTGCGACGCCCCGTCGCCCGATGACCCACGCAAGAGGCCCCGCATGAGCCTTGCCAAGTTCGCAAAAAAGTATCGGGTCGATGACCCCGACAAATTCCGCATCGACGAATGGGACTCGGCCGATACGGGCAAGCTCGACATCGAAAAGAAGGAAGCCAAGGACCTGCTCGCCGAAGGGGTCGAGCGCCTGTCCGATCTACAGGAGAGGCTCTATGCACAAGATCGCTGGGCGATGCTGCTGATTTTTCAGGCGATGGATGCGGCCGGCAAGGACAGCGTGATCGAGCACGTCATGAAGGGCGTGAATCCGCAAGGCTGCGAGGTGCATTCGTTCAAGCAGCCGAGCCAGGAGGAGCTCGATCACGACTTCATGTGGCGAACGAACCGGCGCCTTCCGGAGCGTGGCAAGATCGGGATCTTCAACCGCTCATACTATGAAGAGGTCCTGGTGGTGCGCGTTCATCCGGGGCTCCTCGCGAAAGAAAAGATGCCCGCAAAGCTCGTCACCAAGGACATCTGGAAGGAGCGATTCAAGGATATTCGCGCATTCGAGCGCTATCTTGCCCGCAACGGCACAGTGATCCTGAAATTCTTTTTGCATGTTTCGAAAGAAGAGCAGAAACGGCGATTTCTCGAACGGATCGACAACCCGGCCAAGAACTGGAAATTCGCCATGGGCGACGTCGAGGAGCGAAAACTCTGGGACGACTACATGGCCGCCTACGAGGACATGATCCGGAACACCAGCAGGCCGCAGGCGCCATGGTTTGTTGTGCCCGCGGACAACAAGTGGTTCACCCGCCTTGTGGTCGCTGCCGAGGTGGTTGAGGCATTGGACGATCTCAACCTCAAATTTCCGTCAGTAACGGGTGAGGCGCGCGGCGAACTCGCTAAGGCACGAAAAATATTAATGAAATCCGACTAGGCCCCGGCGACGTTGGCCCATGGTCCAACTCGATCATCACACCTGCGCGGCGTTTAATGCTTGGAGGGAAAATGAGGTGTGGTGAAATGTCAAAGTCGATTATTCCATCCGTGGCGCCGGTTTCCGAGGCTCGCGATCCCGGTCACCGCGCACATAACTCACCAGTCATCAAGCGCTCCATCATACGCAACGGGCACAAATCGAGCGTGTCACTGGAGGACGAGTTCTGGGAGGGATTGCGCGAGATTGCGGGGCGCGAGGGAGTGACGGTATCCGCGCTGGTCGGGACTATCGACCACGGCCCGAACAGGCGTAACCTGTCGTCCGCGATCCGTGTGTTCGTGCTGGATCATTTCAGGCGCAATGGCGCTCATAGCCCGCCGCTCAGTCCACACGCCCAGGATGTTCGCGCCACCAGCACGACGGCGCCCCAAGCGTCTTGATGCCTTGGAATTTCTTTAGCCGCGCGCGCTGCCGGCGGCGCTGCTTGCAATTAGCCTTGCAGGCAGCGCCTTCGCACAGGCCTCGGATCCCCTTCCCTCCTGGAACGACGGCGCGGCAAGAAATCGATCACGGATTTTGTCGCGCGCGTGACGGCGCAGGGCTCGCCGGACTTCGTACCGCCCGAATTGCGCATTGCAACGTTTGACAACGACGGCACGCTGTGGTGCGAACAGCCGTTCTATTTCCAGCTTGCCTTCGTGCACTACACCGATGCCGAGCGCGAATATGCCTATGACCGCAATTCGCGCATCGGCAGGCTCGACAAGGCGCTGGACGGAGCCAGAAAGCGCGGCTGGACCGTGGTCGACATGAAGGCGGACTGGAAAACAATCTTTCCGAATCCATAGTTCCCCCCGGTGGATATTGGACCTCTGTCCAACTCGATCAGCCCTATCGCTTTATCTAGGCTTGAGACCAGTCAACTCGCGTCCGTGACGGGGCGAACCGAGGGAGTGGCCATGTCAAAATTTTTCGCACAATTACTGGCATTGACGCTGTTTCTTGTCGTCGCACAGGGAGCAAGCGCGCAGACCCAAACGGCGGCAGCGCCGGCAAGCACATCTGGCGATCAGCCGCTCAAGCCCGAACAGATCGATGCGCTGGTCTCGCCGATCGCGCTATACCCGGACACGCTGCTGGCCGAAGTCTTGATGGCGTCGACCTACCCGCTCGAGGTCGTGCAGGCAGCCCGTTGGGTGGAGCAGAACAAGAACCTCAAGGGCGACGCGCTGAAGGCGGAAGTCGACAAGCAGGGTTGGGACGAAAGCATCAAGTCGCTCACCGCAACGCCGGACGTGTTGAAGATGATGAGCGACAAGCTCGACTGGACGCAAAAGCTCGGCGACGCAGTGCTCGCGCAACAGACCGACGTAATGGACTCCGTTCAGCGCTTGCGCGCCAAGGCGGATGCAAACAACAAGCTCCAGACAACGAAACAGCAGAAGGTTACGAAGAAAAGCGAGGGCGGCAAGCAGTACATCGTCATCGAGCCGACGGATCCGCAAACCGTCTATGTGCCCTATTACGATCCCGCGGTGGTCTATGGCGCGTGGCCCTCTCCGGCCTATCCGCCCTACTATTGGGGAGCTAGCTATTGGCCGGGTGGCGGCGCTCTGCTTGCCACCGGCTTGGCATTCGGCGCGGGTTATGCGGTTGGACGCTGGGCATCCGGTGGAAATTACTGGGGCGGCGGCGTGAACTGGGGCGGCAACAACATCAACGTCAATCGACCGGTCAACATCAACAACAGCGGCAACAACTGGAATCACAACGTCGATCATCGCCACGGCGTCCGCTACAACAACAAGGACGTCGCCAACAAATTCAACAAGGGCAACAACATCCGCGGCGGTGCGAACAACCGCATGGATTTCCGCGGCCACGATGGCAAGCAGGCGCTCCGCCCTGGCGGCGATGGACGTCCCGGCGGCGGCGATCGGCCGGGCGCCGGCAATCGTCCCGGTGGCGGCGACAGGCCCGGTGCTGGCAATCGCCCCGGCGGCGGCGATCGCGCTGGAGCCAAAGGCGGCGATCGCGCTGGAGCCAAAGGCGGTGATCGCCCTGGCGCGAAGGGCGGCGGGCAAAAGAGGGATGTAGGTTCGCGAGGCTCGGGGCAGAAGGCAGCCCAGCGTGGAGGCGGCGCACGTCCGGGCGGCGGCGGTGGCGGTCGCAATGCCTTTGCTGGTAGTGGCGCCGGCCGCAATGCCATGGCTCAGGCTTCGCGCGGCCACGCAAGCCTCGGCGGACGTGGTGGCGGCGGCGGCCCACGCATGGGCGGTGGCGGCGGCGGGCCGCGCATGGGTGGTGGTGGTGGTCGCGCGAAGCCTGAGCCATGGC
>DAISKM010000470.1:0-3398 GCA_036820945.1 Pseudolabrys sp. | reverse complement strand
TGCGCGGGTCGTTTCTGTCAATACCGAAGAGGCACGCAAGGCCAAGAAGGTTCTGGCCGTGCTGACGGCTGCAGACATGAAGGCGGCGAACGTCGGCAGCGTGTCCCGGCATCCCCCGGTCCAGGGCCGGGCAGGGGCAAAGATGATCATGCCATTCCGTCCATCGCTCGCCGGCGAGAAGGTGATGCATGTCGGCGATCCCGTCGCAATGGTCGTCGCCGAGGCGCTGCCAGCCGCGCAGGACGCGGCAGACCTGGTGCAGGTTGAATACGCGGAATTGCCGGCGGTGATCAGTCTGGACGATGCCATGAAGCAAGGCTCGACCCAACTGTATTCAGAAGCGCCGGGAAACCTTTGCGTGGATTGGCCCGGCCCCGTACCGGACGAGCAGAACGAGCGCGACGTTGCAAATATTATCGCCAGTGCTCCGCATGTGGCAAAGGTCCGAGTTGCCAATCAGCGCATGGTCGTCGCGTCCATGGAAACGCGCGGTGCAACGGGGGCCTATGACAAGACGACTGACAGCTACACGCTTCACGTCTGTTCGCAGAGCGCCGACTCCCTGCGCAATCTGACTGCTGCAGTCATGGGCGTTCCGAACGAAAAACTGCGCGTGATTACCGAGGACGTCGGTGGCGCATTCGGCATGAAAACGCCGCCTTACCCCGAATACCCGGCCCTGCTGATCGCCGCCCGCACGTTGGGCCGGCCGGTCCGGTGGCAGTCGACGCGTTCGGAGGCGTTCGTGACCGACACCCAGGCGCGCGATACTGTCACCGAGGCTGAACTTGCGATCGACGACAAGGGCAAATTCCTCGCTTTGCGCGTGCGGCACCTGTGCAATCAGGGGGCTTACGTCAGCACCGCCGGGGTCAACATCAACACGAACAATTTCGCGCGCTGCCTGCCCGGCATGTACCGAATTCCGAAGATCGATGTTTCGGTCGCCTGCTACTTCAGCAACACGACCCCCATCGGGCCTTACCGCGGCGCCGGACGGCCGGAAGCCAACTACGCCCTTGAACGGCTCGTGGAGGAAGCCGCGCGCGTCACCGGCATCGATCCGGTCAGACTGCGCAAGAAGAATCTCATTCCGCCGTCGGCTATGCCGTTCAAAACGCCGATCAACACTTATGACAGCGGCGATTTCCCAGCCATTGTCGACAGGGCGCTGGAGCTCGCCGATTTCGACAATTTCAACAAGCGCCGCCGTGAATCGGCGAAACGCAAGAAACTGCGCGGGATAGGCGTGTCCTGCATGCTCGAGCATGCCGGCGCGATGCCAATGGAGCAGGCTTCCCTGTCCTTCCCGGGCGGTGACGAGCTCATTCTTGGCTGCAACGTCCAATCGACCGGCCAGGGCCATGCAACGGTGTTTCCCAAACTGCTCGCGAGCAAGCTGGGCATCGATCCGGCAAAGATTCAGCACCGCCATGGCGATACCGCACTGGGGTTGACGGGATTCGCCTCGGTTGGCTCACGCTCGGCCATGTGCGCCGGTAGCGCTATCGTGCATAACGCTGACGTCATGCTGGCGAAGGGCAAGAAGTTGGCATCGGGGCTGCTGGAAGCCTCGGAGGCAGACATCCAGTATCGCAATGGCAGCTTCGAGGTGGTCGGCACGGACCGCAAGATCTCGCTGTTCGAAACTGCACGGCGAGCAAAGGAGAAAGGCGAAAGCCTCGACACCAAGGAAAAGATCGAGACGCCGCTTACGTTTCCGAACGGCTGTCATATTGCCGAAGTCGAGATCGATCCCGAGACTGGCGCGGTCGATCTTGTCGCCTATACCGCGGTCGACGATCCTGGCGTTATGCTCGATCATATGATCGTCGAAGGCCAGGTGCAGGGCTCGATCGCGAACGGGCTGGGCCAGGCCCTGACCGAAAACGCGGTTTACGACTCCGGCAGTGGGCAGCTGGTAGCAGGCTCTTTCATGGACTATGGCATGCCGCGCGCTCACGATATGCCTGTCGAATTGCGCGAAGCGGTGCATTCGGTGCCGGCGACGAGCAACCCGTTGGGCGTGAAGGGCACCGGCGAAGCCGGAACCACTGCTGCGATCGCTGCGGTGATGAATGCGATTTCCAATGCGATCCCCAACGGCGCCGCCGACCACATGGACATGCCGGCGACACCCGCGAAGGTCTGGGCGGCCTGCCAGAAGGGGCTAGCGGCGAAATAATTTGGTCTGACGACCTGACTCCATTCGTCCCCGCGGAAGCTGGGACCCAGCCAAAAGCGTCATGGCCGGGCTTGGCCCGGCCATCCACGTTTTCAATGTTGCCACGCGGCAGAGACGTGGATGCCCGGCACAAGGCCGGGCATGACAAATGACTACGCCTGCGAAATGAACTTGACGTTCATGTAAGCCTGCAGGCCTTCGATGCCGCCTTCGGAACCGTAGCCCGATTCCTTGACGCCGCCGAACGGCGTCTCGGGTGTCGAGATGGCGACGCTGTTCACGCCCACCATGCCCGACTGCAGCGCGTCGCTGATCGCCGCGGCATTCTTCTCGGAGCTGGTAAACGCGTAGGCGGCAAGACCAAACTGCAGCGAATTGGCGCGCTCGACCACTTCGTCGAAGGTCTTGAAGGGTACGATTGGCGCGACGGGTCCGAACGGCTCCTCGGTCATGATCTTGGAGTCGTCCGGCACGTCAGTGATGACGGTCGGCTCAAAGAAGAAGCCCTGGTTGCCGTGCCGTGCGCCCCCGGTAACGACCTTGCCGCCGCGGTCTTTGGCATCGTTGACGAAGCTTTCCATCGCGTCGAGCCGGCGCGGATTGGCGAGCGGTCCCAGCGTGACGCCTTTCTCGAGGCCGTCGCCCAGTTTCAGGCCCTTGGCGTACTCGGTGAAGCGGGCCAGGAACTTGCTGTAGTTCTTCTCGTGCACGTAGAACCGTGTCGGCGAGATGCAGACCTGGCCGGCGTTGCGATACTTGAACGCCGCGATGGTGTCCGCGGTTTTCTCGGGGTCGGCATCGTCGAACACAACGACCGGTGAGTGGCCGCCAAGCTCCATGGTGGCCTTCTTCATGCCCTTGGCGGCAAGTCCGGCCAGATGCTTTCCGACCGGAACCGAGCCGGTGAAGGAAATCTTCTTCACAGCCTTCTGTGGAATAAGGTGCTCGGATACTTCCGCTGGCACGCCAAAGACGAGATTGAGCACGCCTGCCGGCAGGCCGGCATCGGCGAAGCATTTCACCAGATCCACGCAGCCGCCCGGTGTCTCTTCCGAGGCCTTGATGATGATGGAGCATCCAGCCGCCAATGCACCCGCAATCTTTCGGACCGGGGTCAGCGTCGGGAAATTCCACGGCGTGAACGCCGCGACAATCCCGGCCGGCTCCTGAACAACGATCTGACGCACGCCCTTTTGCCGGCCAGGGATCACCC
>DAISKM010000469.1:0-3414 GCA_036820945.1 Pseudolabrys sp. | reverse complement strand
GCAGTCTTGCCGAAGGGCCCGGGCGTTGCGTCGCGCATCATGTCGGCGGCGCGAGCCGTGGGCGCCGATGTGCCGGTCTGTCTTGCATCGCGCCCGCGCATCATGCGCGGTGTCGGCGAGTTGCTCTCTGATCCGGTAGACCTGCCGCCGCTGGCGGGTTTGCTGGTCAATCCGCGTATCCCCTTGTCGACGCGCGATGTATTCGGAAAATTTGCCGGGGCGCAGGTCGGAAATGATCTCGGGGATGTGCCGCGCGAGCTGGGGTCGCTCATCGACTTTCTGAAGCTGCACGGCAATGACCTCACGCCGGCGGCCCGTGCTTGTTCGCCGGTGGTGGGTGACGTCCTCAGGGCCTTGGAAACTCTTCCGGGCGCCAGGCTTGTCCGCATGTCAGGATCGGGCGCCACGTGCTTTGCCTTGTTCTCCGCGCCGAGCGAAGCCGCAACGGCGGCGCGAAGACTGGCTGGTGAGCGGAAGGATTGGTGGGTGCAGGCGGCGACGATCGGCTCCGGGGAGCTGTAATCGAGACCTAGAGACCTACCTATTCCCGGCGAAAGCGGGGGACCCGGGCTATTTGACCGCCTAGTGCGCGCGGCCGATGCAAAAGGCGACCGCCTCTTCCAATGCCGTCTTGATCTCTGACGGCGGCACCAACGCCAGTGCATCGATGGCGATTGCGCCATAATGGCGCGCCCGACCGACCGTGTCTTCGATCGAGTGGTATTTCGCCATCAGAGCAATTGCCTGATCAAGGTCGTCGTCGCGGATGTCGCCTTGCCCGAGCGTTCGGTTCCAGAACGCGCGCTCGCTTTCCGTGCCCCGCCGGAAGGACAGGACAACCGGCAGAGTGATTTTTCCCTCGCGGAAATCGTCGCCGACATTTTTGCCCAGCTTTGCGGACTTGCCGCCGTAATCGAGCGCATCGTCGATGAGTTGAAAGGCAAGGCCGAGATTCATCCCGAAGGAGCGGCAGGCCGCCAGCTCGGCTTTTTTTCTTGCCGCCAGCGCCGGCCCAACTTCGCAAGCCGCCGCAAACAATTCGGCGGTCTTGGCGCGAATGACTGCAAGGTATTCGTCTTCGTTGGTCGCGGTGTTTTTCGCGGTCCCGAGTTGCATCACCTCGCCTTCCGCGATCACCGCCGCCGCCGAAGACAAAATTTCGAGTGCATGCAGGTTCCCGACTTCGACCATCATCTTGAAGGCCTGGCCCAGCAGAAAATCGCCGACGAGCACGCTGGCTTCGTTGCCCCAAAGCATGCGTGCCGCGATCTTGCCGCGGCGCATGTCGCTTTCATCGACCACGTCGTCGTGCAAAAGCGTGGCGGTATGCATAAATTCGACGGCAGCTGCGAGCTTGATGTGCCCATCGCCGGAGTAGCCGCCGAGCTGGGCCATCGCCAAAGTGAGCATCGGACGGAGCCTTTTTCCGCCCGAGGAAATCAGGTGGTTGGCGACCTCAGGGATCATCGCGACCTCGGAGCCGGTGCGCGACAGAATGGTCGAGTTGACCCTGTCCATGTCCGCTGCCACGAGATCGGACAGGCGGTTGATAGACGCGAGATTGGGACTTTCAAAAGGAAGAACGACCGCCAATTTCGGCTCCGGTACTGAGAAAAGGCAAGCATATGAACGCTGTGCCAATGCGGCAAGTGCGTTAGATTGCGGTCTGCCGCAATTAAGCGGCAAGGTTGTGTCGAGGGATAGGCTACCGATGCGCGAACTCATTCGCACAAATGATGCGGTTCTAGTCTCCGCGGTCGTGGCCCTCCTGGAAAGTGCCGGCATTCGTTCACTGGTGTTCGACCAGAACATGAGCGTGCTGGAAGGCTCGCTTGGCATCCTGCCCCGGAGGGTGTTGGTCCCGGACGATCAGGAGTTGCGGGCGCGTCAGCTTCTTCAAGACGCCGGGTACGGTCATGAACTGCGTCCAGATGGAAACTGAGATCGAAATCACCGAGGACGCCGTTCTGGGCGGCAGGCTTCGTCTGCGGCAGCCACTACGTGGCCACCGGTTCGGTCACGACGCCATCCTGCTGGCGGCCGCCACGGGAGCGCGTGGTGGCGAGCATGCGGTCGATCTCGGCGCCGGCGTAGGCGCCGCTGGCCTTGCGCTTGCCGCCCGCATTCCGGACTTGCGGGTGTCGCTGCTCGAGATCGATCCAATACTTTCGGAGCTCGCCTCGGGGAACGCGCGCCTGAACCATCTTGATGGCCGGGTCACGGCTTATGCTCTCGACGTGGAGAATGTCGCGTCGTTGACTGTCGCCGGCTTTGCCGCCGGCACCATTGACCGCGTCATGATGAATCCGCCGTTTCACGATGCGGGACGGCAGAACGTCTCGCCCGACCCCAGGCGTCGTCTGGCTCATGTCGGATCACCGGGACTCCTTCGGCGCTGGATTGCCACTGCGAAGTGGCTACTAAGACCAGGCGGAGTCCTTACGCTCATTTGGCGGGCGAACGGACGGGACGAAATCGTAGGCGAGCTAGGGGCGGCGTTCGGCGCGCTCGCGGTCCAGCCTGTTCTGCCGAAGCCGACCGCGCCTGCGATCCGCGTGCTCGTGCGCGCGGTGAAAGCCGGGCCTGGCACGCAAATGGACTATCCCCCTCTCAGCCTCAATGATGAGCGCGGCGAGCCAACGGAAGCCGCCGAAGACATTCTGCGCCAGGGAAGAACGCTGACAATTTCGCAGGCGTAGCCGATCCGGTGCCTAAACCCTACGCCGTCCGGGCACAAAATAGCGCCACCGCATGGCGCTTAGCTGGCGCCGGAAGCGCCCGCGCTTTTCGTCGCTGAGGTACGAAAGACCAATAACGCTGCCTATTAGCAGGAACAGGAGTGTAATCTTGGGATCCATCGACCCGCCTCTTCAAAAGCGCCGGCACCCAGCTTCCTGCAAAAAGCATTCCAAAGTTAAAAATTAGGCAACGCCGGATGCTTTTCGTGCGCATCGCCTAGATTTAATTCGTTGCGAACCCGGCTCCGGTTCCCCAGTGAAGCCCGCGACCTTTGACTTAAGCGGTCCGGGCTGGGTATTTGGACAGATGGCCAATTCCACCCCTCCGTCCCGGCCCAACTTTGGCGCACGCCTGGTCAGGGCGGCAGCCCGGCTCGTGCCGCGCCGGTTCCGCACCGACATACCTGTCGTACCGGTGGTGCGCCTCGCCGGTGTCATCGGGGTTGTCACACCCTTGCGCCCCGGGCTGCTGCTTTCGACAATCGCCAAATCATTGGAGCGCGCTTTCGCAATGCCTCATGCGCGCGCACTGGCTTTGGTGATTAACTCTCCCGGCGGTTCTCCATCGCAATCGCATCTCATCTTCCGGCGGATTCGGCAGCTCGCCGACGAAAAAAAGATTCCAGTGCTGGCCTTCGTCGAGGATGTCGGTGCGTCGGGGGGATACATGTTGGCC
>DAISKM010000468.1:0-3416 GCA_036820945.1 Pseudolabrys sp. | reverse complement strand
GGCTTGAGCGCTTCGACAGCGAATGGAAAACGACCACGTTGGCGAAATCGGGCCCAGAAACTTCCAGCACGCCGGGCGGCACGTGCTCGCTGTAAATTTCGCAGTAGCACTCGTCGGCGAAAACCAGAAAGTCAAAGCGGCGCGCCAGTTTCACCAGCCTGGCGAGATAGTCGCGATCGGCAACGGCGCCCTGCGGGTTGGATGGAGAGGCGATGTAACAGGCGACGGTACGCGCGAGCAGCGTGTCGTCGAGCGCATCGAGATCGGGCAGAAAACCGCTCTTGCGCGTCGCCGGCAGATAGACCGGCTCGCAATCGGCCGCGAGAGCACCAGCGCTATACGCGGCATAGAACGGATTCGGGATCAACACCACCGGCTTGCCGGCGCGCCGCGTGACCCAGCGTCTGGCCGCGATCGCGGCAAGGAACAGTCCTTCCCGCGTGCCGCTGAGAACAAGCACTTCGCTCTCCGGATCGACCGGGCGCGCGAGCCTGTAGCGTCGGTTCAGCCAGCCGGCGACCGCGCGCCGGAACGGTTCGATACCTTTGTTGGCAGGGTAGCGGCCGAAGTCGGCGAGATGCGCGGCGAGCGTCGGCCCGACAAAGGCGGGAATTGGATGTTGCGGCTCGCCCACTGACAGATTGATCGGCGGCTTGCCGGGTTCGATTCCCGCGATCAGCTCGGTTAGTCGCACGAAAGGCGAGCGGGAATCGACCGCCGGAGCAGACGAAGAGGCAGGCTCGCGCTGGGCGGTCATCATGGACATGCGTCAACACAGCGGGCCAGGCCCGCCACACAGGGCTTTCGACACAATAAAGAGGGCGAGGTTAAGACCCGATTAACCAATCGGTAGCGGGCCTAATGCAGGACATCTCGCAGGTCTAAGAGAGGCCCCGGTCCTTGCGAACCGGGGCCTCGACGGAAGGGACAGTGCCGGGTTTCCGCCCCTACCGTTAGCTTTTTGCCCTACTGGACGACTTCGCCATGCAGCGCGAGGTCGAGGCCTTCGCGCTCCACTTCATCGGAGACGCGCAGGCCGATCACAGCATCGATGATCTTGAGCAGGATCAGGGAAACGACCGCGCCGTAGACCAATACGATCACAATGCCCTGGATCTGGTTGACTATCTGCGCGGCATTGCCTTCGATCAGGCCGGACGTGCCGCCGTACTCGGAGATTGCGAAGACGCCGGTCAGCAGCGCGCCGACGATGCCGCCCACGCCATGGACGCCGAAGCAGTCGAGCGCATCGTCAGCGCCCAGCATGCGTTTCAGCCCGGTTACGCCCCAGTAGCAGAGCACGCCGGCAGCGACGCCAATCGCCATCGAGCCGAGGGGTCCGACGAAACCAGAGGCCGGGGTGATCGCGACGAGACCGGCAACCGCGCCGGAGCAGATGCCGATGACAGTCGGCTTGCCGCGGCAAACCCACTCGACCAGCATCCAGGTGAATGCTGCAACCGCAGTAGCGAGCTGCGTGACCGTCATCGCCATGCCCGCCTGCATGCCCGCGGCGACCGCGGAACCGGCATTGAAGCCGAACCAGCCGACCCACAGCATCGCGGCGCCGATGAAGGTGAGCACCATGTTATGCGGCGGACCGACGTCCTTGCGCTTGCCAAGGCAGATCGCGCACATCAGGCCGGCAATGCCCGCGTTGATATGCACGACCGTGCCGCCGGCGAAGTCGAGCACCTTGAACCAGGCGTCGGAATTGCCGTTCGACATGAACCCATCCGAGCCCCAGACCCAGTGGGCGATCGGCGCGTAGACAAGGATTGCCCACAAGCCGATGAACCACAGCATCGCCGAAAACTTCATGCGCTCGGCAAAGGCGCCGGCAATGAGCGCTGGCGTGATGATCGCGAACGTCAGTTGGAAGCACAGATAGACCGTCTCGGGGATAGTAACGGCAAGACCGTTTGGAGTACCCGTCCCGGTCGAGATGTCGCTCAGGATTCCTTGCAGGAACGCTCTGCTTGTTCCACCGATGAATGCCGAGCCGGGCGTAAAGGCAAGGCTGTATGTGATCACTGCGTAGATGATCGTGATCAGACAGGTGATGGCAAAGCTCGTCATCACCGTGTCGCCCACGTTCTTCTTTCGCACCATGCCGCCGTAGAACAGGCCCAGGCCCGGGATGGTCATCATCAGAACCAGGGCGACCGAAGTGAGCATCCACGCCGTGTCGCCCGAATTGGGCGTGCATTTTTCGAGGACCGCTTTCTTGGGATCGGGATCGTTGGCGCACGCCGGTGGCGGCGAAGGAGCGGCGGGCGGCGCAGCAGCCGGAGCCGCGGCAGGCGCCTGCGCCTGGGCGTAGGAAGCTTCGTAGCTGGCCACGCTCAGGAAGAGGCCGAGCAGAATCCCGAACGCGAGAGCCAAGAGCCCCGCACGGGAGGATTTCATTAACGTCATGGTTTTTACTCCTGTCCGTATTGTTTGCGGTGCGGGTTAGCTAGAGCGCCGCCGTATCGGTCTCGCCGGTGCGGATGCGCACCGCGTTCTCGAGATTGAAGACAAAGATCTTTCCGTCGCCGATCTGGCCGGTTTTCGCAGCGCCGGTGATGGCGCCGATGACTTTGTCAACTTGCTTGGTGTCTACTGCCACTTCGATCTTGATCTTCGGCAGGAAGCTCACCGCATACTCGGCCCCACGATAGATTTCCGTGTGCCCCTTTTGACGCCCGTATCCTTTGACCTCGGTAACGGTCAGTCCTTGCACGCCGATTGAGGTCAGAGCGTCACGGACCTCGTCGAGCTTGAAAGGTTTGATAATTGCCATGACGATTTTCATGGATTCGATCCCCGCTTGAGCCCGTTTGTTACGTCACGCAGTGCGGGCGGGTTCACTGAGCCTTCACCCGCGAAGCTTGCTTCTCAGGCATGGCCGGGCAGATAGAATCAAACGCCGTGCCAGATGTGCGGCGGAAAGGTAAACTCTTGATTCAATAGATGAAAAAACCAGATCGTCCGGCCAGCGGAGGCACCACTCAAAGTGGCCGCTTAAAGACGCGCCAGTAGAACGGGGGCCTGCTCAAAATTTAAGCAGGGCCACGGGCCTCCAGCACAGACTACTGCAGCGCCTCACCATGAAGGCTGACGTCCAGACCCATCACCTCGTCCTCCTGACGCACGCGCAATGGGACTAAGGCGCCGATGACTTTAAGGATGACGAAGGTCAGTGCCCCCGACCACACCAGCGTGACGACGATTCCGTAAAGTTGAGCCACCACCTGCTGTGGATTGCCCTCGAGCAGACCGTGCACGCCTCCCGGCAGCTCTGGAGTTGCTGACAGCGCGCCCACCGCAAAGACACCGGCGAGCAAGGTGCCGATAAACCCGCCGACGCCGTGGACGCCGAACACATCGAGCGAGTCGTCATAGCCGACCTTTAGCTTGAGCCAGGTACAGGC
>DAISKM010000467.1:0-3419 GCA_036820945.1 Pseudolabrys sp. | reverse complement strand
TACGCCAACAGGCCCCGCCGAGGTTCCGGCACCGCACCGCCTGGCGCGCGCTTGTTTCCGCCGACGCGGTACCGGCCGAATTTCGCGAACCGCTGGTGCATCTGTGGCTCGGGCAGGACGCACATCTGGTGCATTATCCGGTGAAGGCCGGCAAATTGATCAACCTTGTCGGCATCGTCCACGACGAGTGGGACGAGACCGGATGGTCGGCGAGCGGCGAGCGCGCCGAAATTCTCCGTCATTTTGCCCGGTGGGCCTGGTCCGAAAAGGCGCGTGCACTCATCGCAATTCCGGATCGTTGGTTGAAATGGGCATTGTATGACCGCAAGGACCCGTTCCGCGGCACCAAGGTGCCGGTCACGCTGATCGGGGACGCCGCGCATCCCATGCTTCCATTTCTCGCGCAAGGCGCCAGCATGGCGATCGAGGATGCCGCAGTTCTGGCCGATATGCTGGCGAAATATCTCGACGACCCCACTGATGCGCTGCGAGCCTACGAGGGTGCGCGCTGGCACCGCGCCGCACGCGCCCAGCAATTTTCCCGTCGCCAGAAGCGCATTTATGGGCTGAGTGGGCCGGAAGCGCTTGTTCGCAATCTGGCAATGCGAACGATGGGCGGAGAAAGACTGCGCGCCCACTACGATTGGCTTTATAGTTGGCGACCTCCACAACGTTACGAGATCATTCCGGCATGATGTTTCCGTCGACCGTTGCCGGCAGCCTTCCAAAACCGTCCTGGCTCGCCGAACCGAACAAGCTGTGGCCGCAATGGCGGCAACAAGGCAGCGATCTCGCTTCCGCTAAGCTCGACGCCACATTGCTCGCCATCAAGTGGCAGGAGGATGCTGGCATCGACATCGTCTCCGACGGCGAGATGTCGCGCCAGCATTTCGTCCATGGATTTCTCGAATTCGTCGAAGGAATCGATTTCTCGCACAAGGTCGAGATGGGAATCCGCGCTGATCGTTACAAAGCAATGGTGCCGGTGGTGCGCGGAGACCTCAGTCTCAAGGGACGGGTGCACCAGGCGGAAGCACGCCACGCGCGCGCACACACTGGGCGAAAACTGAAGATTACCCTGCCGGGGCCGATGACGATTTCCGACACCATTGCCGATGCGCACTATGGCGACAAGATCAAGATGGCCATGGCATTTGCGGCGCTGCTCAACAAGGAAGCCCGCGCACTGGAAGCCGACGGTGTTGACGTGATTCAGTTCGACGAACCGGCTTTCAACGTGTTTATGAGCGAAGTCGCCGGCTGGGGAATCGAGGCGTTGCATTGCGCTATCGACGGCCTCAAGTGCACAACCGCGGTCCATATCTGTTATGGCTACGGCATCAAGGCCAATATTGACTGGAAGAATTCGCTCGGCAACGAATGGCGCCAGTACGAAAAAATTTTTCCGGCGCTCGCAAAAAGCCGCATCGGCCAAGTCTCGCTTGAATGCATCAATTCGCGCGTCCCGCTCAAGCTTCTTTCCCTGCTCGAAGGCAAGGACGTGCTGGTCGGCGTGATCGATGTCGCAACCGATGAGCTGGAGACCCCGCAGCGAGTCGCTCAGGTCATTGGCGAGGTGATGAAATTCGTGCCGCGGGAAAAGATCATTGCATGCACAAACTGCGGCATGGCGCCGATGCGGCGCGACATTGCCGAAGCGAAGCTCATTGTATTAGGTCAGGGCGTGGCATTGGCGCGAAAAAAATATGCATAGAATGATCTCGTCTGCGAGCATGCGTTGGGATGTCACCGGGTTTGTCCCGGTGATCCCGTTGACAGGGAAATGCCAGCGGGATGGCCGACAGGCCATAACTGTCGAGCCGGCCTTACCTCGCCGCCCGTCCCATCACATCCATCAGCTCGGCGACCTTGCGCCGCTGATCGGCCTTGTTGCCGCTTTTGATGGCGTGATCGACACAGTGCGCGACGTGGTCGCGAAGGATTTCCTCCTCGGCCCGGCGTAGCGCGGCCCGGACGGCGCCGATCTGGGTCACGATATCGATGCAATAGCGGTCGTTCTCAACCATGCGGCCCAGTCCCCGCACCTGTCCTTCGATGCGCTTGAGCCGCTTGAGAGTTGCCGCCTTGCTGTCTTTTGCCATGCTAGCTATATACCCCCTAGGGGTATGAGAGGCAAGGCACGGCCGTGACCGCAGAGCATCACCATCATCAGTTTACGGTATCCCACGGAGCGGTCGACCCCGTATGCGGCATGACGGTCGATCCGCACAACGCCAAGCATCGCGCCGACTACCAAGGCCGGACCTATTACTTCTGCGCGTCCGGATGCCGAGCCAAATTTGTCGCCGACCCGCAGAAATATCTTGGGGAGCGCCAGATCGAGCCGGTGCCTGAAGGCGCGATCTACACCTGCCCCATGCATCCGGAAATCCGACAAGTCGGCTTTGGATCGTGCCCGATCTGCGGCATGGCGCTCGAGCCGGTGATTGCGAGCGCCGAGACAGGTCCAAATCCCGAACTCGTCGACATGACGCGCCGTTTCTGGATCGGCCTGGCGCTCGCGCTGCCTGTCTTCATCCTGGAAATGGGCGCCCACATTGTCGGCGCACATAATTGGCTCGATCCGAAGCTGTCGAACTACATTCAATTCGCCTTCGCCACGCCGGTCGTGCTGTGGGCGGGATGGCCGTTTTTTGTCCGCGGCTGGCAATCGATCGTCAGCGGCAATCTCAACATGTTCACGCTGATCGCGATGGGTACCGGCGTCGCCTATGTTTACAGCGTCGTTGCCACTTTTTTTCCCGGAGTTTTTCCGGACGCGTTCCGCGGCCACGGCGGAGCTCCCGCAGTCTATTTTGAAGCAGCAAGCGTCATCACCGTTCTGGTGCTCATGGGCCGGGTTCTGGAGCTGCGCGCCCGCGAAGCAACGTCGGGGGCGATCCGCGCCCTGCTCGATCTTGCTCCCAAGACCGCGCGCCGCATTAAAGATGACGGCAGCGACGAGGATGTTGCGCTTGATGCCGTCCAGGTCGGCGACCGTCTGCGCGTTCGCCCCGGCGAGAAGGTTCCGGTGGACGGGATCCTGCTTGAAGGCCGCTCAGCTATCGACGAATCCATGATCACCGGCGAATCCATGCCGGTGACAAAGGAAAAGGACTCGCGCGTTATCGGCGGCACGATCAATACCAGCGGAAGCTTCATAATGCGGGCCGACAAGATCGGCCGCGATACCCTGCTCTCTCACATCGTTCAAATGGTCGCCGCCGCGCAGCGCAGCCGCGCGCCGATCCAGCGTCTCGCCGATCAGGTCTCAGCCTGGTTCGTGCCCGCTGTGATTGGGGTCGCAGCCTTGGCGTTCGCCGCTTGGGCGGCATTCGGTCCCGAACCGCGGTTCGGGTATGGCCTCGTAGCGGCGGTCAGCGTGCTGATCATCGCCTGCCCCTGCGCGCTCGGACTCG
>DAISKM010000466.1:0-3419 GCA_036820945.1 Pseudolabrys sp. | reverse complement strand
GAAGTGGAACCTTTCGTGCAACCGCGATTCGGGCGCGCCGTTTCGCTCGCGAAAGAGCGCCCGGATCTGCCGGCGTGGCTCGATCGTGCACTGTTGCGCGCCATCGCGACGGAGCGGCGCGAGCGTCACGCGGACACTTTCAAGGTGCTTGTGCGCAATGATCTCGGCAATTGGGCCGAGCGGTTTTTGCGCGCGCTGACCCAGCCCGCCGCCCCAACCGACGCGCGACCGCTGGTGCGGGTGGCCAGCGGCCGCTGACGCCTCTAGCGCAACGCGCTACGCAGCCGCCCGTGCGCGACGAATATCCGGTGGGACCGCTTCGTCGCTGAGCGCCTTGAGTGCGGCGTCGAGCGGCATGACCTGCTGATCCTCCCTGCCAAGGCGCCGGATCGATACGGTGCGCTCGGCCGCTTCCTTCTTCCCAACCACGAGCAGAGCAGGGACCTTGGCCAGAGAGTGCTCGCGCACCTTGTAGTTGATCTTCTCATTGCGCAGGTCGGCCTCAACGCGCAGGCCCATTTTTCGGGCCGCCTCGAGTGCCTCGCGGGCGAAGGCATCCGCGTCTGATGTGATGGTAGCTACGACGGCCTGCACGGGCGACAGCCAGAGCGGTAGGTGCCCGGCATAGTGTTCAATAAGAATGCCGGTAAAGCGCTCGAGTGAGCCAAACATCGCACGGTGGAGCATCACCGGCGTGACCTTGTTTGAATGTTCGTCAATGTAAAAAGCGCCAAGCCGGCCCGGCAAATTGAGATCGACCTGCACAGTGCCGCACTGCCAATCGCGGCCGATTGCATCTCGCAACACGTATTCGAGCTTCGGTCCGTAGAACGCGCCTTCTCCCTTGTTCAGGGTCCACGGCCGACCTGATGCCTTAAGCGCAGCCATCAAGGCTGTCTCGGCCTTGTCCCAAACGGAGTCCTCGCCGATGCGTTTGTCGGGGCGGTCGGAGAACTTGATGCTCACGTCCGAAAAACCAAAATCCTCGTAAATTGAAAGAATTAGATCATTCATTTCGAGTGCTTCGTCAGCGATCTGCGACTCGCTGACGAACACATGCGCGTCGTCCTGCGTGAAGGCGCGCACTCTCATGAGCCCGTGTAGCGCACCCGATGGTTCAAAGCGGTGGACCTTGCCGAATTCGGCGATTTTCACCGGAAGCTCGCGATAGCTGCGCAGGCCGTTCTTGAATATCTGCACATGCCCCGGGCAGTTCATCGGCTTGACGGCGTAGACGCGCTCGTCTTCCTCGCGCTTCTGCGTCAGGAAAATCATGTCCGAATAGGTCGGTATATGCCCGGTTGTCTCCCACAGCGTCTTGTCCATCAACTGTGGTGAGTTGACCTCGACATAGCCGGCCGCGGTCTGGGTGCGACGAATGTAATTTTCGAGTGCCTGAAAGAGCGTCCACCCTTTCGCATGCCAGAACACCGAACCGGGCGCTTCTTCCTGGAAGTGAAACAGGTCCATTTCGCGGCCGACACGCCGGTGATCGCGCTTCTCTGCCTCCTCGATCTGCCTCAGGTAGGCGTCGAGTTCCTCTTGTTTGGCGAATGCCGTCCCATAAATGCGGGTCAGCATCGGGTTCTTGGCGTCGCCACGCCAATACGCACCCGCCACCTTCATGAGCTTGAAGGCGTTGCCGACCTTGCCAACCGAAGTCATGTGCGGGCCGCGGCAAAGATCAAACCAGTCGCCCTGCTTGTAGATCCTGATCTGTTGGTCCGGAGGAATGGCGTCGATCAGTTCGACCTTGAATGCCTCGCCCATGTCACGGAAGATTTTTTTGGCCTTCTCTCGCGACCAGATCTCTTTTGTGAATGGTTTGTCGCGCGCGATGATCTCGCGCATCTTTTTCTCGATAACGGGCAGGTCTTCCAGCGTGAATGGCTGGTTGCGGGCAAAATCGTAGTAGAACCCGTTCTCGATTACCGGCCCGATCGTTACCTGCGTGCCTGGCCAGAGTGTCTGGACGGCCTCAGCCAGGACATGCGCCGCGTCGTGCCTGATCAGTTCGAGCGCGCGTGGATCCTCGCGCGAAATGAATTCGATCCTGGCATCGCGATCGATCGGATCGCCCAAATCGGCGAGGGCATCGTCAAGCACCATTGCTGCGGTGCGCTTCGCCAGCGAAGGCGAAATGCCCTTGGCAACGTCGAGACCGGTTGTGCCTGGGGGGTATTCACGGCGTGCGCCGTCGGGGAAGGTCAGCGCGACCATCAGCGTCTCCTTGCTCACTCGCTGCCTACGAATGCAGGTAAGCGTGGAACTCGATATAGCAGGCGAATCGGATGGCGCAACTAGGCTTGCAAGTGGTCATTCGTGGCGCGCCAGCGTCCGTACCGCCAGGGCAGGAACCACCGCGACCGTTCGGGTAGCGCCGTCGGCGCGACATCCAGTCCGGACGTCCCCCAGGGATGGCAGCGCAGAATGCGCGCCAGCGCCATCCACCCCCCGGCCCATAGTCCGAAACGGTCGATCGCCTCATCCGCATATTCGGAACAACTGGGAAGGTGCCTGCAACGAGGCCCGAGAAGAGGAGACAGCGTCACGCGATAAATCGTGACCAGTCCGCGCCCCATAAGACGGGGCAAGTGGGCTAAGCGCGCAAGCCGGCCCATGTTTTCCCCCTGGCCGATGTGAAGTTCCAGTGGAAAACGAAGATGGAGGCGGCTCCAGCAAAGTTCCATCGGAAGGGAACAAAAGACAAGTTGGATAGCGACTTTTTTACACTAGACCCGAATCTCGCACCTGCACTAAGAATTACTTACGCGGGGGTACCAGCGCTGCCCAAGCCCAGCCAGAACGTGGAAATAAGCCACGCAAGAAGAAGGACTAAGGCAGCGAGACAGGGGAAGAATGACTCGACTGCTGACGATTGCGCTCGCCTTGGCGACGTCCTTATTGCTGTTCCCGTCATCGTTGCCAGCGGCGGCAGACCGCACGTTGCCTATGCATTTCGAGTTGCGGATGCAGGGCCCCGCGGATGCATGCGCTCCGAACTGCAAAACCCTTATCTCGGCGTCAGGCGCGATCACCGCTGATACCGCGCGCCATTTCCTCGTGTTTACGCAGGGGCGTGAACTTTCAAGCGCCACTCTTGCAATCGATTCCGACGGCGGCTCGGTGCTGGGCGCGATCGCCCTGGGCCGCGAAATCCGAAAGCTCAAGTTGACGACGACGGTCGGGCGCCTGATTGATCTGCCGGTCGAGGGACAGCAGGAAGGCGCACGCGCGCTGCTTTCGCCGAATGCTGATTGCGAGTCGATGTGCGCCTTCGTTTTGCTCGGAGGAGTGCGACGCCTGGTTCCGTCGGATGCGCGGGTAATGGTTCACCAGATTTGGCTCGGCGACCGCCGGGAAGACCCCACAGCCGCGAACTACTCGGCGGAAGATCTTGTGCTCATTCAGCGTGATAT
>DAISKM010000465.1:0-3425 GCA_036820945.1 Pseudolabrys sp. | reverse complement strand
TCGGCGAAGGTTGCCACCAGTGCGACCTGCTGCGGCGTGAAAGCCTCCACCTTGGTGCGCGTCAGGAACAACACACCGATGGGGGTGCCTTCACGCAGAAGCGGAACACCGAGCGCCGTGCGGTAATTGCCGAGCGCCAGAAGGCCCTTCACATTGTACTCCGGATCCTTTTGCAGATCGGGCACCTGAATGACCCGTCCTTCGATCAACGTGCGGCCGACAATCGTTCCGCGACCAGGCACGATCGTGATGCTTCGCAGGTATTCCTGGTTCTTTAACGCCTCTCGGCGTTTGCCTGAGACGACATAGGAGGCTGCAAGCCGGAAACTTCCTCCGTCGGGACGCCAGATGTTCGCCACTTCCGCATCGCAAAGCCTGGCGGCCGATTCCACCAGCGTATTCAGCACCGCCTGCAGGTCGAAGGTCGAGCGGCTAATGACCTTGAGCACATCGGCCGTTGCGGTCTGCTGTTGCAGCGACCTCGAGAGATCGGCACTGCGCTCGCGCAACTGATTGAACAGCCGCGCATTCTCGATCGCGATAACGGCTTGCGCCGCAAAGTTTTTGACCAATTCAATCTGCTTGTCGGTAAACGGGCGAACTTCCTGACGATAGATCACAATCGTCCCGATAAGTTCGCCATTCTTGAGCATCGGGACGCCCAAAACCGTGCGCGCGCCTGCAAACCTGCGAGTACCGACCTGAACCGGACTAGATCCTGAATATCCTTTGTCCTTTCTGACATCGGAAATGTGAACGAGCTGTTTGGTAGCAGCGATGCGACCGAGAGCCGTGCCTTTCGCGGGATGAACGACAGGTTCACGTCGCAAAAAGTCGGCATATGCAGGCGGCGCGCCATGCATTGCGACAATCCGGAATCGGTCACCCTCGGTTAGCCACAGGTTGCCAAATTTGGCGCCACAAATGCGCACCGCGTTCTCGAGCATGACGCGAAATACCGGCTCAAGCCTGCCGCGGGACGAATTGATGACCTGAAGCACCTTGGAGGTCGCGACCTGCTGCTCCTGCAATTCGCGCATCTCGCGGGTGCGCCCGTCGAACTGCTGCGCCAGGGTCGCCTCGTTCGGCTTGCCTCGAGTTTTCGGCTGCAAACGACGCTTTGTCACCGCCGGCTTAGTCAGCCGGGGCCTTGTGCGCTTCGCCTTCACGCCGCCACGTCGTTTCACTGCCGCCCCTGGCAAAAACCGACTGAATTTCAAGCCTATTGCACCATGGTTTGCATCTATTGGGAACAGGGCGAGTGTGCTGCCAGGGCTGGATTGCCGTAGACGGACGAGCCATTTGCAGTAGACTGCCTTGGCAATTCACATGGCCTAAAGGTCTATTCTTCTCGAACCGATAAGGCGTCAGACTGCCGAAATTGACCACTGCGATTTCGGCTCACAAATTTGACGCTATCCCGCGCGCCATGTCGAAAATAAACCCGAACCCATTCACCACGCGGCCCGAGATCGACGGCACCTTCGGGGTCGTGGCATCGACCCACTGGATCGCAACGGCTGTCGGCATGGCCACGCTGGAAAAAGGCGGCAACGCGTTCGATGCCGCGGTCGCGACAGCCTTCACGCTTCAGGTCGTCGAGCCACATCTGAATGGGCCGGGCGGCGACGTGCCGGTGATACTTCACGACGTAAGGTACGGCCGCACTGAGGTGATCTGCGGACAAGGCCCCGCGCCGGCAAAAGCAACGATTGAATACTATCGCGCGCAGGGCATCGATCTCATTCCGGGGACGGGGCTGTTGGCCGCGTGCGTCCCAGGCATGTTCGACACGTGGATGCTGTTGCTGCGCGATTACGGCACCATGACCCTGGCCGACGCGCTCGGCCCCGCGATCAGTTATGCGCAAAATGGTCATCCATTGGTCGAGCGCGCCAATGCTACGATCGCGCTCGTCCAACGCCTGTTCCGTGAGCACTGGCCGACATCCGCGGCGGTCTATCTGCCGAACGGAAAAGTGCCGGACATAGGCACGCTGTTCACCAACAATGCTCTCGCTCAAACCTATACGCGCATCGTCAATGAAGCCGAAAACGTGGGCGGCGATCGTGTCGCGCAAATCGAGCGCGCGCGTAAAATCTGGTCGCAGGGATTTGTCGCCGAAGCGATCGATCGTTTTTGCCGCACGCAGGAAATCATGGACGTGAGCGGGGAGCGCCACCGCGGCCTATTGACCGGCGATGACATGGCGAACTGGCAGGCGGAAGTGGAAGCGCCGTTGACCTACGACTATGGCCGCTACACCGTCTGCAAACCCGGCGTCTGGAGCCAGGGACCGGTCCTGCTTCAGCAACTCGCATTGCTGAAAGGCATCGGGTTGGATGGGCTTCATCCGACCGGCCCGGACTTCATCCATCTGCAGGTGGAGGCGGCCAAGCTTGCTTTCGCCGACCGCGAAAAGTTTTACGGCGATCCGAACTTCGTGAAGGTGCCGATTGAGACCCTGCTGTCCGATTCCTACAATTCCGGCCGCCGCAAGCTCGTGACAAACAAAGCATCACTCGAATTGCGGCCAGGCTCCGTTGAAGGATTCGGCGCGGTGATCGAATTGCGTCGTGAAACCGAAGCTCGCGTTGCTGTCAGCGCGCTCGGCGCCGGCGAACCGACCGTGGGCCGCATGGGCGAAATGCGTGGCGATACAGTGCACTTCGACATCGTCGATAAAGCCGGCAACATGATCTCGGCAACGCCGTCGGGCGGTTGGCTGCAATCATCGCCAGTCATTCCAGAGCTCGGTTTCGGGCTTGGCACGCGCGCGCAGGTGTTCTGGCTCGATGAAAAGCACCCGGCTGGTCTCGCACCCGGCAAGCGTCCGCGCACGACGCTGAGCCCGACACTCGCGTTGCGTGACGGCGAGCCATACCTCGCGTGGGGCTCTCCCGGTGGCGATCAGCAGGATCAGTGGACGACTCAATTCTTCCTCAGGCATGTCCACTGCAAAATGAATTTGCAGGAGGCGATCGATTCCCCGGCGTGGCATTCCGAGCATTTCCCGATTTCATTCTGGCCGCGCACCGCCCGACCGGGCGTGCTTGTGCTGGAAAACCGGATGCCGAAATCCACCATCGATGAGTTGAAACGACGCGGGCATATTGTTGAAATCGGCCCGGACTGGTCTGAAGGTCGGCTCACGGCCGCATCGCGCGAAGGGAGACGGCGCAAAGCCGCCGCCAATCCTCGCGGCATGCAGGGCTATGCCGCGGGACGATAGACTCGCGAAAGGCGCCTATGACGTGGTCGATCATTGCCCGCGATAAGGCAACCGGCTGCTTCGGCATTGCCGTCGCAACAAAGTTTTTTGCGGTCGGCGCCCGGGTGCCGTTCATCGCCGCCGGTGTCGGGGCCATCGCAACGCAGGCGCTTGTCAATCCGTTTTACGGCACCAAGGGCTTGCGGCTCCTGCG
>DAISKM010000464.1:0-3430 GCA_036820945.1 Pseudolabrys sp. | reverse complement strand
GCCAGGCGCTTGGCTATGTCGGGCCAGACGTTGCCGAGATTCTTGAGTTTGCTCTTGTCGAGCTTTTGGAAGACACCGCCTTTTATTTGCCGCTCGAGAAAGTAAGCGGTGGGCACCACGACATCGTAGCCGGATTTGCCGGCAAGCAACTTCGTCTCCAGCGTTTCATTGGCATCGAAAGTGTCGTACTGAACTTTGATGCCGGTTTCCTTTGTGAAATCATCGAGAACTTTTGGCTCGATGTAATCCGACCAGTTGTAGACATTGACGACGCGTTGGTCTTGCGCAGCAGCCGGCGCCACCATTGCCAGCGCGATAACTGCTGCGATGACGCATGCAAGAACATGCACAGACCTATGGCAAGTCGCGATCAAAGCCGCCCGAAAGCCGCCAAGCCAGCAGCATCCACTCTTGCAGGACATTTTCCCCCCAATTACTCGATCCGGGTTGGAAGCCCGGCAGCCTTCCAGGCAATGATACCGCCCGCAAGATGAGCGTTGTAGGGGTAGCCATGATCCTGCGCAGCGAGCGATGCGGTGACCGAACGCCGACCGGAACGACATGCGAACACGACCTGCTTGCCTTGCGGATCCGGTATCGCCGCAGGATCGAACGACGATAGCGGCACGATGACCGCATCGGGATAGCATTCAACCGCCGTTTCATTGGATTCGCGCACATCGACAAGCAGGACGCGACCTTCACGCAAGCCTTCTGCAACCTGTTCAGGCGTGAGGTTTGTCACCTCGTCCGCCCGCGGTATTTCATCGGCCATCTGCCGAAACTCCGTTACAAACGCGATCGGTTTTTACCGCGAAACAGGGCACAGCGCACCTGTCTTCGTGAGTCAAATCGTGACCTGGGTTCCGACTTCGACCACGCGCCCGGTCGGAATCTGAAAATAGTCCGTGGCGTCGTTGGCAACCCGGGTGAGGCCGATGAACAGCCGGTCCTGCCAGCGTGGCATTCCCGAATCGGCCGCCGGCCGGAGTGAGCGGCGCGAAAGGAAGAACGACGTCGACATGATGTCGAATTGCCAGCCGAGCTTGCGCGCGATCACCAAAGCCTTTGGTACGTTGGGGGTTTCCATAAAGCCGAAACGGAGGAAGACACGGGAAAATGTTTTCCCGACCGGCTCGATGCGCACACGTTCCGCCGCGTCGACGCGAGGCGTGGAAGCAGTTTCGATTGTGAGGATGACATTCTTTTCGTGCAGCACCTTGTAGTGCTTCAGGCTGTGCAGCAATGCGGTTGGCGCGCTGACTGGATCGCTGGTGAGAAATACGGCCGTGCCAGGCACACGTGCCGGAGGTTTTCTCTCGAGGCTTCTCACCAGCGATTCAAGCGGGGTTTCGAGGCGGCGCGTCTTCTCAAAGAGCATTCGACTGCCACGCCGCCAGGTATACATCACCGCCATGACGATCGCCCCCAGCGCCAACGGAATCCATCCGCCCTCTACGACTTTAAGCAGATTGGCGGAGAGGAAAGTAAAATCGATGAGCACGAATGGCAGCATCAGTGCCAGAGCACCGGCAAGCCGCCAGTTCCAGACTCGCCAGATCACTACGATAGCCATTATCGCCGTGACCACCATCGTGCCCGTCACTGCGATTCCGTAAGCGGAGGCCAGCGCGCTCGATGAGCGAAATAACGCGACCAGCAAAAGGACGCCGACTAGGAGCAGCGTGTTGACGCGCGGCATATAGATTTGTCCAAACAAGGCTTCCGACGTGTGGCGAATTTCAAGCCGTGGCAGCAGGCCGAGCTGGATCGCTTGTTGTGTGAGTGAATAGGCCCCCGTGATTACCGCTTGGCTTGCTATGACCGTGGCCACCGTAGCCAACAGCACCATCGGCAGGAGCGCCCAATCCGGATAGAGCAGAAAAAACGGATTCTCTACCGATTTTGGATTGGTGAGCACCAAAGCGCCCTGCCCCAGATAGTTGATCACAAGCGCAGGCAGCACAACGGCCAGCCACGCGAAGCGGATCGGTGCGCGTCCGAAATGGCCAAGATCCGCATAGAGCGCTTCGGCGCCGGTCACCACAAGGAAGACGGCGCCGAGCGTGTAGAAACCGACAATCCCGTGGTGGATGAGAAAGCTCACTCCGTACCAGGGATTGAATGCGAGCAGGACGGACAGGTTCTGTGCAATATGCCAGATGCCGGCCGCCGCGATCGTTGCAAACCAGAAGAGCATTATGGGGCCAAAGAAGGTTGCGACACTCGCCGTACCGCGGGACTGTACGGCAAACAGCGTGACCAGAACGAGAACGGTCAATGGCACCACGTACGCATCAAACGCCGGTGTAACGACCTTTAGTCCCTCGATCGCCGAAAGGACCGACAGTGCCGGCGTAATAATCGCGTCGCCGTAAAACAATGCACCGCTGATTATTCCGAGAAGGATCACAAGTCCGCCGCGCCTCACGAGCGAGCGTGATGCAAGAGCCATCAGTGCAAGCGTGCCACCCTCGCCCTTATTATCGGCGCGAAGCAATATCAAAACGTATTTTGCGGTAACGATCAGCAGCAGTGCCCAGACGATAAGAGAGAGAATGCCGAGCACGACGGGTTCGCTCACTGGATTTCCGGGACTAGTCGCCGCCAGTACGGCTTCCCGAAACGCATAGAGAGGACTCGTGCCGATGTCGCCATAGACGACGCCGATACTTCCGAGCGCCAGCGACCACAAACCGATTTTGCTGGGAGAACCGCCGCTTGCGGGCGTGATGGTGCCGCCGGGAAGTGCGGCCGTGCTGTGTGCCATGATCTGCCTGAGAATTATTGCAATGCAAAAAGCTGCGGGACGCGGCTTATAACGCCGCGACCCGGGAGCCAGCATAATCATTTGTGCAATTCAGCCCAGCGAGCCATGCAAATCCGCCATGAGTCCACCGGTATTTACAGCATGAGATCAATGGCTTGCGCCAAAATCCTTCATCTTGGTTTTACACAGTTACCTGCGTACCAATCTCGACCACGCGTCCAGTGGGTATCTGGAAGAAATCCGTGGCATCACTGGCTGACCGGGCCAGCCCAATGAAGAGGTGGTCCTGCCAGGCCGGCATCCCCGATTTCGCCGAGGGCTTAAGGGCGCGTCGTGACAGGAAGAACGACGTCGACATGATGTCGAATTGCCAGCCGTGCCGGCGCGCGATCGCAAGTGCTTTTGGCACGTTGGGCTGTTCCATGTAGCCAAACTTCAGTGCCACGCGCGAGAAATGCTTTGACAGCGGCGTAATGCGCACGCGGTCTTCTTCCGGCACGCGCGGCGTATCCGCAGTAACGATCGTCAGGATCACATCGTTTTCGTGCAGGACCTTGTTGTGCTTGAGGTTGTGCAACAGCGCCGTTGGCGCAAATTCCGGATCGCTTGTCAGGAATACTGCCGTCCCCGGCACGATATGAGGAGGTTTCTTCTCCAAAC
>DAISKM010000463.1:0-3431 GCA_036820945.1 Pseudolabrys sp. | reverse complement strand
GACATCACCAAGATCATTGATGTCGGCCATGAAGCTTATGAGGCGTTTTTTTCGTTGGCCCAGAACATTGGATTTGTCGACGAAGCACGGCGGCGATCGATTGCGGTGGCCATTTTGTTCATGGTTACTCCCGATCACACCTCGGTCACGGCTTATCGCAGCCTGCGTGAGCGCTTCACGCAGGCAACGCTGGCGCCCGTGCACAACGAAATACTCGGCCCCGCGCAGCATCGCGACAAATATCCGCTGGCTGCCGGAGGACCGGGCGTGGTGCGCATGGCGGCCCTCGCGCCGGGTTTACGCAGATACATCGAGACGCCGCCGTTTTCCTTCGCAGATCCGCGTATCGCGGATCCAACCCGCATTCCCGCTGCTGCATATGCTGAGCTTGGGCGGTGGTTACGCCGAATTTATTTGGAGTTCCGCGAACTCGATTTGCGCATATTGCTCGCCGATTTACGCTCATCCATCCAATTCAGCTCGCACTCACAATAGTGAGGGAACCGAATCTGCCGCCGGGCGTTTCCTTGGCCGGACTTCCCAAGGCGATGCGTTCGCTGGAGGAAGAGGGAGCGAGCCATGTGGATGACACTATTCACGATCGTTATCGGGATTGCGTTTTGCTTCGCTCTTGGGGCGAAGGTCATGGAATCCTATGAGGAGAATGCCAGTCCTTGACCAATGGCCGTCGCGTTTCGTTTCGCGGCCGCAAGGCCGCATTTTTTTGCATTGTGCCAAGGCGGGGCCTGCGGAACTTTGCAATAATGGGACGGCATGCCGGCACCCTTGTTGCTGTCCAGGAAATTTGCGCCACTTTTCTGGTGCCAGTTCTTCGCGGCATTCAACGATAATTTCCTCAAGACTGCGCTTGTCTTTGTGATCCTGTTCCAATCGGGCATCAGCAATCCCGAAGCACTGATTACGTCCGCCGGGGCGGTCTTCATTGCGCCGTTCTTTTTCCTGTCCGGCCTTGGCGGACAACTCGCGGACCGTTACGACAAGGCACGGGTTGCGCAGCGGCTGAAGTTCATAGAGATTTTCGTGTCCGCAATGGCGGCATGGGGCTATGTGCGGAATTCGCTGCCGCTGTTGTTTGGCGCCCTGTTCGGGTTCGGTATTCTCGCCGCGCTTTTTGGTCCGACCAAATACGGCATTCTTCCTGACCATTTGCGGCGCGAACAATTGCCCGCCGGCAATGCGCTGGTGGAAGGCGCCACCTTTGTCGCCATTCTTTTGGGGACGATTGCCGGGGGGCTTGCCGCCAGTCATGGCGGAGATGCGAATGCCTTCGCCGTCCTCGTCATGGTCTTCGCGGTTGCATCGTGGATATCGGCGCTGCTTATCCCGCCGACCGGCGAGGGCGCGCCGAAACTCGCTATCCAATTCAATATCGCCAACTCGACGCTGGCGATGCTCCGGCATCTGCGCGCCGATTCGCGGCTGTGGTGGGGCGCCATGGTGGTGAGCTGGTTCTGGCTCGTCGGCATTGTGGTGCTGTCGTTGCTACCTCCGCTGATCAAGACGCTCGGCGGAAACGAGGACAGTGTCACTGCCTATCTTGCGGTATTCACGATTGCGGTGGGTCTCGGGTCGGCGCTGGCGGCGGCGATTGCGCGCGGGCGCATCATCCTTACCACCACGCTTGCCGGAGCATTATTGCTCGGCATCTTCGCGCTGGATATCGGGATTGCCGCGTTGGAGACGGTTCCTGCAATGGCGCCGCAAGGGCCTGTTTCTGTATTCGCATCGACCTCCGGCGGCCGCGTGGCCGCAAGCTTGTGTGGCCTTGCGATCGCGGGCGGGCTGTTCATAGTGCCGACCTTTGCCGCGGTGCAGGCCTGGAGCGGCGCGGATCAGCGCGCGCGCACCATCGCAGCGGTCAATATCCTCAATGCGTCGTTCATGACAGCCGCAACAATCGTCGTGGCGGTCATGCAGAAGTTAGGCGCGACCGTCCCTCTTTTATTTATGATGATTGGTCTCGCTACGCTCTGCGTGGCGCTGGCAATCTGGCGGACTATGCCGAAGGGCGACTAGGATATCACTTGCGCATCTTCAGCACGCGGTCGACCATTTTGCCGGCAACGCCGAGATAATTCGCTGGATCGACAAGTTTTTCCAGTTTCTTGCGGTCGGCATATTTGCCGATTTCCTTGTTCTCAGCGAGCAGGTCGATCAGCGGACGCCCCGTTTTTACGACATCGCGGCAGATGTCGTAGACGAGATCGTGTGCCTTGTTGCGCCCGAGATCAGCGCCGAGCCCCATCATGACCGCTTCGGACATGATCAGCCCCTTGGTGATATCGAGATTCTCGCGCATTTTCTTTTCGTTGACTTGCAGGCCTTCGACCAGAAAGCGCGTCTGGAAGAGCGCTCCCGCCGAAAGCATGAAGATTTCCGGCAGGGCGATCCACTCGATCTCCCAGGGCCCCGTCGAGCGCTCGTGATCTTCAACTTGAGCCTCTAGCAGAGCGGCGACGAGCTGGCGCACCATTGCCGTCTGCGCGGTAATGTAAACGGAAGAAATCGGATTGCGCTTCTGCGGCATGGTCGAAGACGAGCCGCGGCCGGCATGAAACGGTTCGTATACTTCTTCGACTTCAGTCTGCATCAGCAGCTTCACGTCGAAAGCGATTTTCCCGCAGCTGCCGGTGACCAGTCCGAGGAAGCATCCGACTTCAGCGATGCGATCGCGCACCGTGTGCCAGGAAATTTCAGGCTGGCCGAGCTTCAGCTGCTTCATCAGCTCGTCCTGCACTTTCAGGCCTTCCTTGCCGAGCGAGGACAGTGTGCCGGCTGCGCCGCCGAACTCGCCGACAAACACCCGGGGCTTGAGTTCCTTTAGCCGCTGCTTGTGGCGCTCGAACGCGGCCAGCATGGTGGCCATTTTGTAACCAAAGGTAATGGGCACGGCCTGCTGGAGATTGCTCCGACCAGCCATCGGCGTGTCGCGATATTTGCGGGCGAGCGCCGCCAGCCCGTCGCAAATGCCATCGAGGTCTTTTTCAACGAGGGCGAGCGCCTCCCGGATCTGCATGATGGTGGCGGTATCGGTAATGTCCTGGGTTGTCGCTCCCCAATGCGACCACTCACCGAGTCCGTTCCTGCACAATTTCACCAGTTGCTGAACGACAGGCAGCACTGGATAGCCGACCTTCTCGGTCGCTTCCTTGAGTTTTGCCATGTCGATTTTGTCGACCGAGCAATTGCGGACGATCTCTGCGGCTGCCTCCTTTGGAATGATCCCCAGCTTGGCCTGTGCGCGTGCAAGCGCCGCCTCAAAATCGAGATATTTCTGAACGCGGTTCTCGTCAGAGAACACACTGCGCATTGCTCCAGTCGTGAATATGTCGCGGAACACTGCGGAATCGAGGATCGTGGCGGGCATTCGGGCTCTCCTGTCGGGGGGCACGTTAGCGGTTCTCGCGGGG
>DAISKM010000462.1:3177-3439 GCA_036820945.1 Pseudolabrys sp. | reverse complement strand
GTGCAGACTTAGCGGTAATCAATGCCAGTTCGCAGTATCGATCACATTTTGATTGCAATGCCGCCCGGACGGGAAGACGAGGCGAGGGCGTTCTGCCAAGGCATCCTCGGCTGGTTGAAAAGGCGAAGCCACCGCAACTGATTGCGCGCGGCGGCTGCTGGTTTGTAAGCGGAGGCTTACAGGTCCATCTGGGCGTCGAGAAGGATTTTGTCCCGGCGCGCAAGGCGCATCCGGCTTTCATCGTCGACGACCTTGCCGGCAT